>SLPX01000400.1 GCA_007131745.1 Myxococcales bacterium | reverse complement strand
CGGGAAAAACACCAGGACGCCGCCTACTCCGCTTATCACCCCGTCCAGCAGCAGGGATCTCATGACCGTATGAGAACCTTCAGGCCAGATACTTGAAAGCCGCTCTCCCAGAAAACCCAGGCCGGATTCAATCCACCCCATAGGCGCTTCCCCTACTGCAAAAGTCAACCAGAAGATGGCGAACATCACCAAAGCAAAGATGGGAAGGCCGAAGATGCGATGTACCAGCAATGAGTCGATTGCTTCGGAAAGCTTGCGCGAATCCGTACGTGACGGGTTGAGCAACACTTCCTTGAGCAGTCCGTCGACGAAACCGAAGAACCGTTGGGTGACAAAAAGTGAAATATCCATCCCGGTTTCCGATTCGATCCTGTTTCGCCGCTTTTCAGCCTCTTCGACGGCTTCCCCTTTGCCGCTCTTTTCAACGGCCTCGACAAAAGGTTTTTCACCCAGGAGTAACTTGACCGCGACCCAATCGTGAAGATCGGATTTGAACCCTTTGTCGTCGAGCTTGCTTTTTATCGCGGAAATCGCTCCGTCCAGACGTTCGCCCAGCACGAGGCGGGGTTTGTGACCTGGTCCTTCGGCTTCATGACGTATTGCATCCAGCAGCTCATCCGTGCCTGTCCCGCGATGGCCGATTGTTTCCACCACCCTGAACCCGAGAAGCGCCTCCATTTGTTTCAGATCGATTTTTTGTCCCGCACGGAGGGCTTCATCCGCCATGTTTAGACATAGAACCGGTTTGGCGCCTGCCAGCATGACTTGCACCAGCAGCACAAGGCTTCTGTGCAAAAGCGTTGAATCCACCACCACGACCACTACATCGAAATCTCCCTCCAGGATTTCCGTCTGCGCGATTTTCTCTTCCGGCGAAAAGGACGTCAGGCTGTACGTGCCCGGCAGGTCCAGGATTTCGTAAGCCCGGTCTTTGTGCATGCATGTTCCGGTACGTTTTTCGACCGTGACTCCTGGATAGTTTCCCACGTTTTGACGAGCGCCGGTCAGGGCGTTGAAGAGCGAAGTCTTGCCCGAATTGGGGTTGCCCGCCAGCGCCGTCCTGATAGGCTTCAGTGTTCCGTTTTTTCCGTTGTTCCGGTTTTTGTCCCGGTTGTTTTTATCGTTTTTCAACATGTAACAAAAAAGGCCCCAAAAAACTTCATCTTCATTTCCTTGTGATCAACACCGATTCAGCTTCTTTTCTGCGCAGCGCGAGCTGGGATCCTTTGCAGCTTATCCAGATGGGGTCGCCGGTGGGCGCAAGCCGCTCCACTCGAAGTGTAACATCGGGCAGCAATCCCATGTCCAGCAATCGTTGCCGAATTGCACCCTCGGCGTTGACCTGCTTGACTCTTCCCTCTTCTCCCGGCTCAAGCTTGAGCAGTGTCATCGTCTCTTCAGACGGTTCTGCATGAACCGGGGAACTTTCCCCTCCGGCCGGAACCGCAGCGGATTCTCCGGTCGCCGCGAATCTGTGAAGTCTTTCAATCCATTCGGGATGTTCGGCTTGATCCGCGCCTATGAATTCAAAAAACCGAGCGAACTTATCCATGCCCTTGGAAGACAGGTTGTGTTCCATGGCGCATGCTTCCCTCTCCGCTGAGTCCGGATCCATTTGCAAAACTTCAGTGAAAAACCTGGAAAGCAGATCGTGCCTTGCAACTACGCGCCTGGCCGCAGCCTTTCCGCTTTCGGTAAGCCCTATGGATTCCCGCCGAACGTATTGGACCAGCCCCAGCTCAGCGAGGCGCTTGAGCGCCGGGGAAACGGAACCCGACCTGACATTTCTTGCCTTCGCGATATCACGGACCCTCACGTAGCCGCGATCCCGCTCGAGCAGAAAGATCGTTTCCAAGTAGTCCTCGAGCGCGGGGGTCAATTCGGTCGATGTTTTCTTTTCGTCCGTCTTCATGAAAATCGCTTTTCGCAGCCATCCGGATCCTGGGTCCGGGTTACTTTCTGCAAGTTGATAGACTTGTCTACCACCGGAAATCATTCTGTCAAAGCATTTGTTGTGCAAATCGACCCTTGTCTGTCTGAATCCGGCATCCATTGCGATCGTTTAACATGAATACAACATCTTCATCTGTAAGAATCGTAAATATTATTGATTTTGTGATTGTAGCAATCCAAATGTTTTTTGTATAAACAAATATTTTTTCTTGATCAACCGACTGCAAAGAGGATAAACTTATTCAGTCGGGAAAACCATCTTTGCAAGGGAGGCTGGAAATGCAGCACAGCACAGCACAGCACTTAGTTGTATAACAAGCCGGATCGATCTGATGACCGGTCGATCTTGCGGCCTGTTGAGAATTCGACCTCTTTTATTGTTTTTGATGTTGTTTATGCACAACGGCCGGATAGCACAAGCAAACATCCCGCCCGGGTTTCCGACTGAAGAAGAAATGGAAGCAAGAAAAGAGTGGGTGCAGTCACTTCCGGTTGGGGAATATCCCGTCCCATACACGTTTCCGTTTCGTTTTCGCTGGGACCGGATGTTGGAACAGGATCCCGTAAGCGGCGATGATGTTATGGTCGACTACACCATGCCTTCCAGGATGCAGGACGGTGGAACTTGTTGGCTGTTTGCGGACGTGGGCGCGTTCGAAATACTCTTGGCATACACGGCGGCTGAGCGAAGATGGTACGACCCTTGGACCTTGCCGGATCCGACGAAGAGGGGGATTTATCTTTCAGTGGTGAATCCTTGGCAATGCTCGAAATGCTTGGATGCTCCGGTGCATATCGCAGAGTACGGCATTGTGGATGAATGTGTGGATCCATATTTCGCGCCCGGTAGCGGTCCGGGTATAAGAAATATTTCGGGGCAACCAATGTGCGATCGCGGAAGCTGCGGTTTGTGCTACCGGAGTCCGTACATGGATCTTTCGGACCCCGGATATCCGTACCATGATCTTTGCAGTCCGTGGCAGGCGCATGAGAGCAGACCCTTTCTACACCGGACTTCCGGAGCGGCCCAGGTCGATTTGGATTTCGACGGCAGCTACGAAGACCTGGAAGCGCTTGCGATGGCGATACGACAGAGACCCGTGGTGGTCGGGGTGTATGTGCCGAAGGCGGATTGGACAAGAGATCAGGATGCTCCTCCAGGTCTTGGCACGGAAAAAACCTGGCAGTGCGTTCCATGGGATAGATGTAAAGATAAATACGAAATATACTGTCGAGAAGGACATGTGGTGGTCTTGGTTGGTTACGACATAAGGCCGGAACAAGGTTTTCATCATCTTCTTGTAAGGAATAGTTGGGGAGATAACACTCATTACTGGATAGATTTTTATCAATGGCATGCTCTTGGTTGCGGGCCGTCTGATGCCTGGTACTACACCGGCGTATTGGAGCCTGTACCGGCCGACTGGGCAGATCCGGGAAACCCCGCGGCCGAGCTGTGCGACCCCGACGGCGACGGGATAACGGGGATGATCGAAGAAGGCAGACATTGTACCGAACGGCTTCAATGCATCCACCAGGACAATTGCGTGGATGTATACAATCCCGAGCAGATGGATGATAATTGTGACGGCATAGGTGATGCCTGCGAAGAAGGCGTAATATCCGACCCATATGGCGACTCCGATGGCGACGGGGTTTTGAACATATATGACAATTGTCCGTGTGTTCCCAACAAGCAGCAGCAGGACATAGACGGGGACGGGATAGGCGATGCGTGCGATTTTGACAGCGACAGTAACGGAATAGCGGATGAACATGACTGTGAACCGCTGAATCCGATGCTGGGCCTGGACATGGACGGAGACGGTTTTTGTGATGGATACATGTGGGACTGTGAAACGGAAAACTGCGCGCCGGGGGAATGTTGCGTGGATATCTGCGAAGGATTCTGCGAGATAGTAGGAGTGCAATACGGCCCCGAACGACAGGGGCTCTGCGTGGAAAGGTGTAGAAACATCGACAATTGCATCGATTTGGAAGATGCCGATTGCCGTCCATGGATCCAGTGTGCGTTCACTCTTTCCGGCTGTGACCCCGGTAGCGCGACGAAATGCATCGAGAAATACTCGAACGTGACCCAGAGCGACCTGGACGGGGACGGGATTGGAGACAGGTGTGAAGCGCTGCCTGTGGTAAGCCACCTGAGGATCGAAGAAGGGGTTGATCCGGAGATGATAGGCGCATTCAGGTTACCCTTGGGGTATATCCAGCTCATCCGGACGGGAATGTCTTATAACATCAGCTTTAACACAGAGGGAGGAACCATTCATTACGATCACGGTCGCACGGGCGTGCGCGTCGGCGCGTGCGGATGCGAATATCTTTCAGGAGACGGTGAGTGGGATGTAGTGGAATGCATGCAATCTCACATCTGCAACGGTTCCGGGGAGGAGAATTCCATTACAGACGATCTCGCCTGGAACCCGATCAACGCTCCTGAATGCCAGCATTATCTTACCAATAATTCCCTCAGCTTGTTTGAAAAGCTGAATATCAGTTTCTATCAAATGTGCCACGAAAAAGTCGTGGCTTTCACCAGGGACAGGGAAAGAGAGTCCCACTATTTCGAGTGGGATTGGCAGGAATCCAAGGTTTACAAGAAATGGGATGAATCAAAGCGGGATGATTTCGACGCCGACATTTCCGGCCGGAAGACCAAGGCAAGGGTGGCGTGGCCGAATTATCCTCATGTTCGGCCGATTCGCTATTATCCCCAACCCGATCCATACAACCCCGAAAACCTTATTGACCAGGAAGTCGCGTACAGCAACGCCGTGGAGGTGAAAATAAGAGAAGGATCAATAACCCACGGGGACATATACCTGGGTCCCCAGTTCGTGATAAGCGTGATTCCGGGAATCGTGAGTATGTGGTGGGATCCCCGCGGCCCGCTGCGGCTTGGTTATCTGCTCGGAGCGGATCCGGTAAGCAACACGGCACACGTATACGGCCTGCAAAGACATGAAACCCGGATAGAAAGAATATGGCAGATAGACGCACCCGGGATGGAGATTGCAAACATCTCATCTGCAGCGGCAGGGTTGATAGCGGGAGACCTCATCGGTTCGGTTCATGAAACCGCGAGCGCGGTGTTTATTTATCAGGACGTCTCGGGCTTTGCAGCGGGCGGAAACCCGGCCCCCGCGATGGAGGGATTGTTCATCGGAGAAGAAAACGAAGATTCTTTCATGGAGATGATATCCGCGGAGGATCTGCTGGGCGCTCAGACTCCCATGCTGGCGGATGCAAAGCTTCTTTACCTGAGCCGGTTGCAGCAGCTTTTACTGCTGGGTCGGCCTGTGGGCGCGGATCACATCGAGGCATGGAAGTTGAGTTTCATCAGGGGAAGCTGGGAAGGGCCTTATCGTCCCGAGCTTCCGGGAACAATCGGGGATTACTCTGTTGTCTACGATGACGTGAGAGACAAGGTGTATTTTGTCGGCTCGGCCGGAGTCGGGCCGGTTGCAGCTCCTGAGATGAGGTTATATGCCATGGACACTTCCACGTTCAAGGTATGGCAACGCGGCAGAAATATGCCCGCGCCGCCTGAAGCGTATCGGGAGAATCCGGGCGTGTACCTGGATGCGCACCGGGCAAGACTCTACGTGTATGGCGGAATGCGTGACGGCGAGCCTCTTGGAGATCTCTGGGCGGCCGACATGCTCGGCGGAAGTTGGGAAAAGGTAGCGGAAACCGATGGGCCGGCGCTGGCCGTGCGGCCGTTTGTATACCACGACCGTGTGAGGGGTTTGACCCGTATAGCGTATTTTGAGGGGAATTCGGTGTTTGAGCCGGTGCACGGAGCGGTGCTGGACCGGGAGGGGGTGTGGCGTGAAGAGGAGACGCAAATCATCATCGACGAACCCGAATGGCCCGTAGCGACCGTTTACAAGCCGGGATCCCCGCGGATGTACCCGGTGCACGCGGATTCCTTGGCAGCCTTGCCGGGGCAACCATACCTTGCGGTGATGGAAACTTCGGACGGGTCATTGGGTTTGAGAGTCATGGGGCAGCGTGGGGATGTGATAGGCGAGAGCGCCGCGACCCAGGGCGGGAGGGAAGAGGTCGGGTTCATCTGTCCTCCCGGAGAGATCTGCATTCTGTCGCCGGTTCCCCGGTTTGAACAAGGTGAGGGTGGGGTCGTAAACTACACGTTGAGCGTGGTTTCCGCGGACCTTGCGCAAGAAGTGAGCGCGAAGCCCAAGGGAAAGATAAACGACACGACCGTGAAAGACGGGGTGGTGTACGCCGCGGGCGGTTGGGGTCTTGCCGCTCTTGGTCCGGATCTTTCCCTCCTCGGGATGAATCAGGGAAGCGGATTTTCAGGTTTGAATGCGCTGGAAGAGTGCGGCGGTTATTTGTGCTCCGTCCGCAACGGAGCGAAGGGATTAACTGTGTTCGACGTAACCGAACCCACCGACATTCAGGTAAAGGGAGAAGCTGTCACGACCGGTCAGGGCCGTGACCTTGCGGTTCGTGGAAGGCTTGTATTCGTGGCGCACGGGAACAAGGGAGTGGGGGTATACGACATCTCGAACCCTGAAGATCCCAAGTGGGTGGATCAGATTTTTCATTTCGGGCGCCACGCTTTGACCGTGGCTGCTACGAACGAAGTACTGGCGGTGGGGACTAACAGGAGCAGCGTGACGCTGCACGGGATGAGCGCTGGATTCGGGCAAAAGGGAGAAATCGAGACGATGGGCCGGGTATCCGGGGTTGCATTCCACAACGGGCTGCTGTGGGTGTTGGGTCATCAATCCAACTTTGTGGAGATATTCGATGTAACGGATCCCGAAAACCCGGTGAAGGTCGGCGACTT
>SLPX01000108.1 GCA_007131745.1 Myxococcales bacterium | reverse complement strand
CGGATTGTGCTGGTAAAGGCGATATGGCTTTATTTTGTGGAAGTTTTGGTGATATCTGCGGTGGCCCTCTTTTTTTCGTCCTTCTCCAGCCCTTTTCTTTCGGGTTTGTTTACTGTTCTTGTTTTCATTGTGGGCAGGTTGACTCCGGAAATCGAGATGTTTATTCCCCGCCTGGGCGATGAATGGTTGCGATGGTTTGTGCAATCCGTTATGTGGCTGATTCCTGATTTGAACTTGTTTAACGTGAGCGGCGCAGCGGTCCAGGGGAGGTGGGTTTCAATACATGATGAATTTGTAAACTGGCTTTACTTGGGCAGAGCTACAGCTTACGGTTTGTTTTATGGAAGCGTGGTCATGTTGATGGCAACAGCGGTTTTCAGAAAAAGGGATTTTGTTTAAAGTCGAAAAAACCAGGTCACCAGGCGATTAGGAAAAAGGAAGAGTTTTTTGAAAAGAAAGATCATAATCAGCATATTGGTGGTCATAGGTTTTCTTGTGTTGACTTCGATCCGGGTGGTGTATTCTTCAGGGGTCGAATACAACCGGGGAGCGGAGGCGCTGAAAACGGATAATGTAAAAACAGCGCTTGTACACTTCCGGCGATCAGCCAGATGGTATGCTCCGGGCAATCCGTATGTTGTCAGTTCATACAAGGCGCTGTGGGAAATAGGGAGGGAGGCTGAAAGAAAGGGGGACGGCGATACGGCCTTGGAAGCGTACCGCTCTATACGAGGGGCGATTCTGGGCTGTCGGAGTTTTTACACGCCTCATGCGGGATGGTTGGATCGCGTCAACCTTAAAATCGCTCAACTGATGGCCGCCCAGCAGGTCCAAAAAGGGATTTCAAATGAACTGGTTCAACATCATCCGGCATTTGCCTCCAGAAAGACTCCCGGTGAAAAGGGGGATTTGGATGAAAATCGCTTGCCGGATTCCGATCAACGAGTTGATCCAAGGGAAGCAAGAGAAAAGCTGAAAAAGTGGCACCTCGAGCAGTTGGAAAAAACCACTGCGCCTTCGGTCGGATGGTCACTGGTGGCGATATTGGGACTTGTTGTTTGGATCGGCGGAGGTTTTGCCTTTGCTTACAGGGCCATTACTCCTGAGGATAAACTCCATGCGAAGCGAGCGGTTTTCTACGGAGCGGTCATAGTGCTGGGTTTGCTTTTTTGGATGATGGGTCTTCATCTTGCTTGAATCACATAATACACAATATTGGCTCTTCATATGGGCGCAAAAGATGGAGAGCGGGTGAGAATGAGGCCCCCCGGCAATGAGAAGCGGAATGCATCAGCAAAATGAAGAAGACAAGGCGATTTTCGTCGCAATGCTCATGATGGTCGGATCATGGTTTTTACCCTTTGCCGCCGTGTTGGTATTTCTTTCCGGATGCTCAACCGAAACGGGTCATCCCCCGGTGGCAAGACTCAGCATTGAGCCCAGGTACATACCCGTGAACGTAATGACCCTTGTAACTTTGGACGGCCGAAGTTCTTGTGACGAACTGGATCACCCTGAAGGATGTGACAAAACCGGTGATGGTTCGGGTCCTGAACAAGATTGTCCCGGGGGAGTTTCGTTTCAGTGGACACTGGATCGCCCGGTGGAATTGGTAGAGGGCGGTTGGGAGGAACCATTGATGAAGGTGAGAGTCATTACAGATCGACCGATTCAAGTGATATTGAAGGTGAGGGATTGTGACGGAAACACGGCGGAAGTGAGGGGGCGAATCGGCGTGATACTGGACTGGCCGGACGCATCTCTTGAATAAGACTTTTTGCAAATCAATGAATGGGGGGGGCGATACGAGAGGGAAGAAGATGTTCGAGGCTGTACTTTCTGAGCCTGTAATAGAGCGTAGAGCGGTTCAGTTTGAGTTCCCTGGCCGCGGCCGCTATGTTTCCGCGGTTGTTTTCGATTGCTCGTATGATTTCTTTTTGTTCTTCTTCTTCCAGCCTTTTTGTAAGTGCTGTTGTATGGCCGGAACTGATGTAATCGCTTCCTTTCACCCCGTCTAAAACATCCGGCGTCGAAGTTTGATGTGTGTTCGAAGCACCGGATATTCTCACACGGCCGCTGTTCAGATTGTGGTGAGAATGATTTGGAGCGGCGGGTGCGGGTCCGAATTCCAAGCAATTTGCAGTGATAATTTCTTTTTCCGCTACGATGATTGCCCGTTCAATTACGTTTTCCAACTCCCGGACGTTTCCGGGCCAAGAATACTCTTCGAGCATAGCGAGAGCGTCTGGGCTAATGTTTTTAAGGAGTTTGCCTGTGGAGAGGCTGAATTTTTCCAGAAAATGAGCGACAAGGTCTGAGATATCTTCTCTTCTCTCCCTTAAAGGGGGAAGGAATATTGGAAAAACATTGAGGCGATAGTATAGATCCTGACGGAAAAAACCTTGTGAGATTAGATCTTCAAGGTTTCTGTTCGTAGCTGAAATAACTCGAACATCCGTTTTGATGGTATCCCTGCCCCCGATACGCTCGAATTCTCTTTCCTGGAGGACCCGGAGAATCTTGATCTGCACTTCCATCGGAAGATCCCCGATCTCGTCCAAAAAAAGCGTTCCACCGTTTGCAAGTTCAAACCTGCCCAGATGGCGGGATACGGCTCCTGTAAAAGAGCCTTTTTCATGACCGAATAGTTCGCTTTCCAATACGCCCGGGGCCAGAGATGCGCAATTCACTTTTACAAAGGGATGTTCGTGTCTTGGGCTGTTGATATGAATGGCGTGTGCAACCAGTTCTTTTCCGGTTCCGGTTTCACCCCGGAGAAGGACTGATGAGTTGGTGGAAGCCACTTGTTCTACACGCGTCAAGACCTGTCGAAAAGATTCGGCCCTTCCGACAATGCGACCGAAATTGAATGCACCGTGCGCTTCTCTTTCCAGGTAACCGGCATATTCTCTCAGTCGGCCTTCAAGAAAAAGATTTTGTTTTTTTAGGTGATAGTGTTCTATCGCCTGATGCATAACGCTTTGCATCTCCCTGGAATCCCATGGTTTTGATATGTAACGGTGTACGTGACCAAGATGCAGGGCCTCAATCACCACATCCACGTCTTTGTACGCGGTCAAGAGGATGCCGAGTGCCATAGGGCGAAGTTCATGTGCTTTCTTGAGAAGCTCAACTCCTGTCATTCCGGGCATTCTCTGGTCGGTGATCAAGACAGCGAAGTCATTTTCCTCAAGCTTTTCAAGGGCTTCTTGGCCTGAGCCGGCCGTGTGTAGGGTAAAAAGCCGACGGAAATTGAAACAAAACGCGTCCAGGTTATCCTGCTCGTCGTCGACTACCAGAATCGGATACTTCTTTAAATCTATCCGGGTACTTCCATGATCTTGTCCTGTGTCGTTTGTTTCGTTCATTGAAAACGCCTTTATTATTGATCACTATGGTGCGACGAAGAATGCTTTGCTGTTACCACTTTACCGTATTTTTGCCAAGAGAAGCGGCGAAACCGGATCGGGTTGATCTTTCATGCAGCTTGAAGCAGAAATTGTGAGTCGTGGCCGGATGCAGAAAATGGATACAGCATATAAAATTCGATACGAACCGGAGTTGATTTCCTGGTTGTCTCTTTTGGCTTCCATTTTGGTGGCGGTTTTGACACTTGTGTTGGCCGCTCCTGAATTGGGATGGCTGGATACGGGAGAATTTGTCGCCAGTTCTTTTGAGCTTGGAATAGCGCACCCGCCGGGACATCCGCTTCCATCATTGTTTGGAAAACTCTGTTCTTTTATTCCCCTTGGAACAGTGGCTTTTAGAGTGAACCTGGCATCGGGTCTGGCTCTGGCTTTTGCAGCCGCCATGGGAGTTGGATTTATACATGAGGTTTTGAATCAATGTGTTCGCGTTTGGTTTTCGGATATTTCTCCCGCGGACATGGGAATAATCACGATACTCCCTTCTTTTGCAGCTGTTTTGATGTTTAGTGTGACGGGTTCCGCTTTGCTCCAAGGGGTGAGAGCCGAAGTCTACGCCATGAATCTGGCTCTTTGCCTTGGAGGTTGTTTTGGATTGGTTCGCTGGTGGAAAAACGGACGCGTCGGACCCTTATGGGCGGGAGGCGTGAGTTTCGGCCTGGCATTGTCGAATCATCACCTTTTGGCGCTTGCCGTTGGTGTGCCCGCGACGATCTTTGTTTTTTTAGGAGCGTTCAAAAAAAACTCCGCCCACCCCATAAGGGCGTTTTCGATGTGGTTGTGCGCGCTTTTTTCAGGGCTTGCCGTTTTGTCTTATTTGCCCCTCAGGGCGGGAGCCGAACCCTTGGTTAACTGGGGGCGACCGGACACTCTGGGAAGAGCATTTTGGACGTTTTCCGCACAAATTTTTACCCCGACCGCTACTCAAACAATTGAACAGGGTTTTTCCGATCGTTTCCCTGTATTCATGGGACAGGTTGTTTTCGATCTCGGCTGGATCGTGCTTCTTTTCGCTGTTTTGGGCATGTATCTTCTTTTACGGAAGAAAGCATTCCTTCCATTGGGAGTTTTGATTTTGACTTGGTTTACGGCTTCCGCTCTGGCCTGCCTGGTGGGTGCTTTCAGTCCTGCAAACCCGGATTCGCTGGGTTATATGCTTACATTTCTTTTCCTTACAGCCGCTGTATCATGTGTTCCTGCTGCTCTGGCCGCTGCCGCGTTTATCAGGAAATGGGGAGACGGTTCAGGTAAAAAAGTGCGGACCGGTCTATTTGTAGTACTTAGTTTATTATTGGTGGGTGTTCCCGTGACACTGAACAAGGGACTGGATGCGGTTGAGGATTCCGGTTCCTGGGCCCGATTCGAGTTGAATGAGCTTATGTTTGCAAACCTGCCTCCGTCCGCGGTTTTTCTGGCCGGATACCATGAAACCGTATTCGGACTTTGGTACGGAATTGTGGTTTGTGGAAAGCGTCCCGATGTAGTTGCTGTCTATAGACAGAACGTAAACTTGCCGGGACGGCTTAAACAGCTTGAAAGCAGGTGGCCGGATGCTGCATTCATGTTGAAAAAACTTCACAAGAGGGGTGCTGCCGACCGAGCGCTTTTGCAATTGGCGAAATTCCGGCCGGTGATTGTGGAACCCGATAACAATCCGGCGGATCCGTTGGGTGCGGTGGTTTTGGATCGGTTGCAGCCTCAAGGTTTGTGGTTCAAGCTGGATCCATACGCTCCAGAGGATCGGGTAGAAGAGAAGAACATTGAAGCTTGGCAAAGGGTCCTTGAGACGAGTAAACCGTTTTTGCATGAAGATGGTGTGCAACGGTTTCTGTTGTGGAGGGGTTACCAGGCGCTTTGGCTTCTCGAAAAACAGGGAAGATGCAACCTTGCCGGCCCGGCCGCTTCGCTTGCGTCTGCCATAGCCCCCCATGATCCCATGCTGAAACCACTGCTGAAACGCTGTGGAAGGTAGATCACGATCCGGTCGGAGATTGCCGGACCGGGGTGAGTTGATTTATTTTGCGGAGAACTTATATTTCCCTCGAAGATCATGGCGGAAAACTCCCTTTTGGAGAGGTGCTTTCATGAGAGAAATCAACAGTGAAGAAAGAAACGGAAGAGATCTTCCGGTTGAGGAAACAGATCTTGGCAAAGAAAACGAAACCGGGGGAAAACTCGCGGACATCATAGATGTTGAAAACGACCCAAATGAGGATGATTCTGAAACCAAGTTTAAATTCAGGGACAGAAGATTTTGGGTCGACGAAGATGATAGCGAAGATGAAACCGACGAAACGTCTTTATCAGATAAGCCTACTTACGTACAAAAGCTGGAAGAACGGGTCAAGGAAGCAGAACAGAGGCTGGCCGAATATGTGAAGGCATACAAGGAAGAGGTTCAAGTCGAATGGGAGCGGACAAAGGAAAGACTGGCTCGTGAATACGAGAAGAACATTAATATAGAAAAAAGGAGAATACTTGGGGAACTGCTGGAAGTGCTGGATATGCTGGAAATGAGCCTGGATTCAGCAAGGAAGATCGATGGAGCGCAGGGTTTTGTTCAAGGGATAGAAATGGTCGGCATTGAGTTTGAGAAAAAGCTTTTTGCCGAAGGCATGAAACGTGTGGCCGCCCGGGGTGAATCCTTTGATCCCCGGGTGCATGAAGCAGTTTCAATGGAAGAAACCGATGATCCATCAAAGGATGGAAAAATAGTAGAGGTCTTCAAAAATGGATATGTTCTGGGAGAAGAGCTTGTAAGGCCGGCTTTGGTCGCTGTCGCCCGTGTGAAACAGGAATAAACCAAAAAAGAATTTTCCGGTGAAGGGGGATCCCGCTGGATATTCAGGGAGAATCATTGCATTCGGGTGTTCCGTCCGGGACCTCCAACATGTCCCAGCCGTCAGGGATGAGAAAGCAGCTCCAGTCCGTGTACCAGGTTGTACCGTCCGGTTCGGTCAGGATGGCGGGATGGCCCTCCCAGAAACAGACAATGTCCGGGTCTGCTCTACAGAAAGCAGGTGTTTCTTCTTCGAGGCGGCATTCTTCCGTCTCGTCGTATGGAAAGGCCATGAAAAGTTCGCAGCCCGCGGCCTCACATTCAGAAACGGATAGGTCGATGCAATCGGGTTCGCAGTCCGGAATGGTCGCTTCGCAAACTCCGTCCATGTTGCAGAACTTGGATTCGCCTGTTTCGACGCAATCGGGATCTGCAGGGTCGCACAGGGTGCATTCTTCGCCGCAACTCTTGTCTTCACAGGGATCATACTCGGACTCTTCCCCGCATTCGGGTGTTCCGTCCGGGACCTCCAACATGTCCCAGCCGTCAGGGATGAGAAAGCAGCTCCAGTCCGTGTACCAGGTTGTACCGTCCGGTTCGGTCAGGATGGCGGG
>SLPX01000001.1 GCA_007131745.1 Myxococcales bacterium | reverse complement strand
GGACGTCGCCGTTTGAAGCTTACCCTTCGGGTAGCATCGTCGGCGACTCGGTCGAATCCCTTCAGCCCTTCGGGCAGCGGGCTTCGAACGCCGGCTTTTTCCGGAGACCTGCTTCAACTTTTGGCCTCGGCAGATCAGGCATTGTCAGACCCGTTCTATATAAAGCCGCCCAAGATCGAGCGAGCCTGTTTATTTACGGCGGTGGACAAACCGCGGGACAAGCGAAAAAGCGATGAACGCGCCACTGAAAGAAGGGTCACAATTTTTTTTGCAAAAAGCCAAAAAAATGTTCACATATCTCAGCCTCGCGACAGCGTAGGGGACAAATGGAACTCAAGATTTCAACATGCATGGCGGCCGGTGATTTTAGAGAAGCGTTGCGCTTGATGGCGCAGGCTTACAGCTCACCGGTGGGAAGGTTTTGCGCCGGATTCATCGGTTCAAAACATGATGCAGACGATCTCCTGCAGGAGACGTTTGTGGACGCGTGGAACGCCATGCACCGTTTCGACGGATCATCGAGCGCCAAGAGTTGGTTGTTCGGCATCGCGCGCAGGGTCTGCATCCGCCATCTCAGGAAAAGGGATCGCAGGTCGGACCTGGTAAAGAAATGGTGCGCGGATGCGACCGAACCGGTATCTCGCGAACCGTCGGCGGAAAACACGGCCCAGGAAGCCGAGTCCCATGAACTGCTGGAAAAAGCTCTCTTGCAGCTAAAGCCCAAGCTTCGCGAAGCAGTGTTGCTCTATTACGTGGCGGGTTTGTCGAACACGGAAATCGCGGAATCACTTGGAATAAGATCCGCGGCTGCCAGAAAGCGAGTCTCGCTGGGCATAGGGCGATTACGTCGGCTCCTGCGTCCAATCCTGATGGAACCCCCCTCTGAAGGGGACGAAGCGACGGAGGAAAAAGAAAATGAAGGAAAAAACACCTTGTCAAAACGTGGCCGACCTCGTCTCGTCGTGCCCTGAAAGCGCTGAAAACCTTCCTCCCGACCTGGTGGATCACATAGAAAAATGCGCTCTCTGCGAGGTCGAGGTGCGGGCATCCCGCCGGCTCATGTCAATGCTGGATTCTTTTCACCGGGATTACTCTCCTGGTGTTTCCCCCGGTGAAATCGCGGAGCGAGCCATGGCCGGAAAACCTTCTCGAAAAGAAGAGGGCCAAGGAATTTGGACCTTGCTGAAACGGCCGCTTTTCTGGGCGCCGGCCGGAATTGCGGCTGCTGCCGCTATAGCCGCAGCCGCGTTTTTGATGATCCGTCAACCTTCTGAAACCGAAGAGAGACAGGAGACAAAACAACGTTTGGCTGCGTTGAGCTGTATTTCAATTGCAAATACGGGTGAAACCTTTCCCCGGGATTGTCACCCCGAGGATCCCGATGTTCTGTCCACCGGCCATGCCGAGAGACTGCAGGCAACCCTTTCGGACGGGACCGTGGTCCGGCTGAACCATTCTTCCCGCATGAAGCTGGACAAAGAGCATCCCCGCTCGCTGCGCCTCTCAAAAGGTGAGTCTCTAATTGAGACAGCTAAACGCGAAGATCTTCCATCCTTGATGGTAAACCTGCCCACGGGTTCAGTCGAAGTGGTGGGCACGAAACTCCATGTAAAAGCCATGGGCGAATACTCTTTCGTTGACGTGGTGCAGGGCAAGGTCATCGTGGAATCCGGTGGACAAAAAGAATCCTTGCTCGCGGGGGGGGAAGCGGTGCTGGAAGAAGGAAACAAGCCCATAATCCGAGCTGCTTCAGACCTGGGCGTAGCCTTGGAGTGGGTGGATGAAACCCACGGTCCGGAAGAAGGAACGAGCGGATTCGGAACGCTCACGGCTCGGCGTCCCGGCTCCACCGATGATGACGACCAGGCCCTGAGGCTGGTCGACCACAAAGTCAACGTGAGCGTACGGGGACGAATGGTCAGGACGGAAATCGAAGAAGAATTCCACAACGACACGAATCACGTCATGGAGGGAATCTACACGTTTCCCATGCCGACCGACGCCAGGATCGCGGCCCTTGACCTGGTAGTCGACGGAGAGTGGATGCATGGAGCGATGGTGGAACGTAAGCGAGGGGAAAAAATCTGGCGCGGTGTAATCCGCCAGGGCACTCCCAGGAAACAGCGTCAAAAAAGAGAGGAATTCGTATGGGTCCCGGGACCATGGGAAGACCCTGCATTGCTGAAATGGCAACAGGGAAACCAGTTCGAACTCCGGATTTACCCCATTCCCAAAAAAGGGTCCCGCAGGGTTCGGATCGCGTACACCCAGATAATGAGGCCGGTTCCGGGCGGACGACGCTACGTTCTGCCCCTGGCCGCGGATCCCTCGGGGAGGCCGCGCACCGAAAAATTCGATCTACGGATGACAATAGGCGGCCTGTCGGACCACCGTGAACTCAGAATAAGCCCCTACAAACTTGATGCCTGGAAGAAAAAGGACGGCGTTGTCCTTCACATGGAAAGAAATGATTTCGCCCCAACTGGAGACATCGTCGTGGACATACCGGATCGATATCCAACCCGCGAAGTTCACGCTTATTCCTACAAAGATCCCACGGGTGAAGAAGATGGGTTCGCGTTACTCTCCCTGCGGCCCCAGATTCCTTACGAGATAGCGGCCACAAGTTTGAACGTTTTGTTTGTAGTGGATTCATCGTACTCGATTCAAAAAGCGAGGATAAACAGGGCCGCTGAAATGATCGGGACATTGACCCGGGAGATTGGACTCGAAAGCCGGGTCGCGGTCATGAGTTGTGCCACGCGATGCACCCCTCTCACCCAGGGCTTCATCCGCGCAACAGGAGAAAACGCGGCTCTGCTCGAAAAGAAGGTAAAATCCCTGGAACCTCTCGGAAGCTCCCGCCTGGCTGCAGCTTTTGAAGATGGAGTTTCATTCCTTGCCGAATCAGGCGCTGAAAATAGAAACTCTCGGATCATTTACCTCGGAAACGGAATCCCTTCAGCGGGGGAAATCGAAACAGATCGCCTGGCCGGGCGCGTAAAGAAAACCCTGGGTGAAATCCGGCTGACCACGGTCAGCCTCGGCGGAAACGTCGATGAACTCAACATGAGAGCGATGGCCGATGCCGGGGGCGGAGCATTCGTTGATTTTCCCGCGGGCGCGAACCCCAGGTCAATTGCTTTTACGGTCATGCAGCGACAAAAGGGCGAGCCTTTGCGCGGGGCCGGGTTATTGCTGCCGCCCGGAGTCGTGAGGGCGGCGCCATCGAAGTTGGGAGAAGTATGGCCCGGTGAAGAAAGGCTTGTTGCGGTCCGCGTCTCCAAGGACACAAAGGGAGAAGTTGTTTTAACCGGAATGCTTCATGGCGAACCCTTTGAGCGACGCTACAGAATATCGTTTCAGCCGAGGCCGCACGAAGGAAACTCTTTCATACCAAGGCTTTGGGCTGAAATGCGGATCAACGAACTGGAGAAGAAGTCAGGCCGGGCCGACCGGGAGGAGGTCGTGGAACTCTCCAGGCGCTACCACGTGTTGAGCCGGCACACCAGTCTCCTGGTTTTGGAAAGCGAAGCCATGGCCCAAGCTTTCGGAGTGGAAGACACCCGCCCCGCGGTGGAATGGACCGGAGACTCGGACATGCAGGAAGAAGACGCGGTGGTTGAGAGCCCAGACATCCTGGAAGCAGGAGGAGGCATACGCAGGTCCAAAAGAGCACGGCCTGCACCCGCCGCCCGAGAACGCCGGCAATTCTTCCCTTCTGATGACACTCATGGAGCGTTGGTAAGCCCCCAAGCCTCAGCAATCGTGCGCAGCCCCGCTCGCAGGATGGTCCGCATGAGACGCGTATGGTACCGGGTCGCGGACATCACCGGCCACGACGGGCCGATTGAAAGCGATGAGCAGAGGCTGAAAGAACTGCGCGCTGCTTTTGAACAAAACCCGCACAGCCGGGATCGCACCCGGGACCTGCTTCGCTGGTACGTACGCATGGGAAAACTGGACAAGGCCGAGGAAACCGCGCTCCACTGGCTGAAAAAAGATCGTCTGGATCCTGGAGCGCTCGTTGAACTAGCGGGAATCCGCCTTCTCAAAGGTCAAGCTCACATGAGCCGGGAGCTGCTTGCATCCGCGGTGGATGTAGACCCGCGAAGCATTGAAGCCCATACCAGGATGTTTGAATTGTACGAAGCCGCGGACGACAAGACGTTGATGTGCGACCACGCCCTGACGCGGGCCTTCGTGGATCCTCAAAATCTTGAACACGCAGTCGCAGCGGTTCGATGCAACGATGACAAGAATCGTCACTTCGCGGATTTGTCGGCAAGGGATCAAAAGCGCGCGGAAAAGGAACTGCAAAAGAAAGAAACCCCTTCATTGCGGGGAAGGTTGGTCATTGAAAGCGACTGGAGAGGAAACCGAAACGTAGACATCGTAGTGATAACTCCCAGGGGACGTGTCGTTTCGTGGATGGGCGGAGAGCGCAGGGTTCAAAGCCGAAACGTTCTTTCAACCGAGAGGGAGACCCTGGCTTCTTCCATGAGGGAGCGTGGCTTTTACCAGGTAGTGATGGTTCCCGCTGCCGACGACGACCATGGTCGAAGCGCAATAAATGGAACGGTGCGAATCAGGAGTTACGACAGCCGAAGAACCTTGCCGTTTTCAAGCAACGGCGAACCGGTTCGCTTGGCCCGGATCAGGGTTCAGTCGAGATCCAAGCTCGTGCCCGCGCCCCTAGTCCGTCCTAAACATCGCCCGGAACAAAACCCTCTTCACGGGTTGCGATAGTAAACTTTGCATCCCAATGGAGTCCCGTCCCGCCTTTCTCGCCCATCGTAAATTTAATGCCAAACACTAAGCTATCCGTGTGACCGTCATATTACCACCTGTACCCCGCTTCATTCAGGCTTTCCAGCAGTTTCACCATCACGAGAAGGATGTTCCACCTTAAAAATCTCCATCTTGTCTTCAATCCGGTTAACCGCAAAGTAATGAAACGAACCTTCTTCATCAAAACGCATCGTCTGGAAATAGATTCCGTCAAACTTCGGCCCCGCCAATCCGTCAACCACCGCAAACCACTTGCGGTCCTTGCGAGCCGCATATGCCATACCCACGCCGTCGGAGCTGAATAACGGGATCCAAACATGGTCATGGAGAGATTCCTCGGTTCCGTCGACCACCACCTGCCACTTGTCGCCTTTTCGCGCAACATACGCGGTCCGCCTGGAATCGGGACTGAATACAATGGATCCGGAACCGATTCCGTCAAATTGAGGCCCTTCAAGACCGTCCACGATCACAACCCACTTTGCGTTTTTTTTCGCTCCATACGCCACCCGGCTTCCATCCGGGCTGATCCTCATGGATCGACTGCCGATAGCTTCAAACATAGGCCCTTCGACTCCATCCACCACCACATGCCATTTTCCGCTTTTCTCGCCTCCATAGATCACCCGATTTCCGACCGGCCCGAACAAGGGAGTTTCGGAAGTAAAGCGATCGAATCCCGGTCCCTCGACGCCGTCAACCACTACGAAAACCTTTCCACCCCTCCGCGCAGGATACATCACCCGCTTCGAATCAGAGCTGAATTTCAGAGAATCGATCCCAATCACGTTATACTCGGCCCCTTCCACTCCATCGACCACAACCAGCCGTTTATCCCCTTTTCGCGCTGAATATGCGGTGCGTTTGCCGTTGAGACTGAACACAGGCACGGAAACAAAGTCGTATTCCGGCCCCCTCTTCCCGTCCAGAACGACAAACCACTTGTCTTTTTCCCTTGCCGCATAAGCCGACTTTTCAGAACCGGGTCCAAACACGAGTGAAGCTTTCTTTATTTCATCATGCTCCGGCCCCTCCTCTCCATCCACCACAACGAGTTGCCTGCCATCTCTCTCCGCTCCATAAGCGAACCTTTTGCCGTCAGGGCTGAAAACCATGGAAAAAACTTTGTCGAACAAACCTTCCCTCCTCCCGTCGACAACGGCAAACCATTGATCACCCTTTCGCGCTGAATATGCCGTACGTTCACCACATGGACTGAATGTAAGGGTTGCAGAATTTATCTCTTCAAACCCTTCACCTTTGCCCCCATTTACGACTACAAACCATTTGCCCTCCTTCTTTGCAACGTAAGCTACGTTCCGCGAACAAGGGGAGAACACCAGTGAACCCTCCCCCAGTCCGTCGAATTCAGGGCCTTTCTCACCATCCACCACGACAAACCACTTCCCATCCCGTTTCGCCCTATACATCAACCTCGCGGAATCCGGACTGAACAAAACCTCCCTGTTGCCTACTTCATCGAAATACGAGCCTCGGCGGCCGTTGACATAAACCGAAAAGGACTGTTTATCCACGTTGTACCTTACCCACGCAAGCTTGGAACGATCAGGGGAGAAAAACATCCTGGTTTCGCAAAGAATGGAAAAAATTCCAATTGAACGAACTTCAGCGCCGGCAATGGTCGGCTCAGGCGACAAGGACTCTGTTTTCCGCGTCCCGGAAGTCCACAAAGGTGTACACGCGAACAACACAAGAGACACAACCATCACAAAGTGTATTGCCATGCCCGGATCCCCTCGCTTTGAATCTTGCATCCTCACTCTCCTCATGTTCCAAAAAACAATCTATAAAAACCAAAATTCATCCCGTAGTATAACCGGTAACATTCCGGATAATTCCGTGGATATCATTTTCGTCTTCTCAACGATGGATGTCGCCTACCATTGTCGCGGTCTGTCAAGATACATGTCGCAAAAAACGGTTTTACGCGGCAACGTCCAATTGCTCATTTTCATGATAAAACAACTCAGTTGCTTTTGTTAGATTACGGTCATTCTTGTCAGGGTT
>SLPX01000087.1 GCA_007131745.1 Myxococcales bacterium | reverse complement strand
ATGGGAAAGAGGATGGATGAAGAATCCCAAGAGGATGGAAAGATGGATAGGGTTTCCCCGGAGGAAAGCAGAGCAGACGGCAAGGCGGGTGAGGGCGGAATGACAGTCTGGACGATTATAGCCGCTTTGATTTCGGTCTTGTTCCTTTTTCTTGGTTGTTTGGTTTTCTATTACAGGTTTCGAAAAAAATGACTATGGGGCGAAATAAGGTTTTGGAGCGCGAACCTTGGATTTCGCGTTGTAGGTCAGGGGCGGTCGCATGGCTGTTGTTATTTTGTGGATCAAGTCTTTGTCCGGTCGGAACCCACGGAATCATCCTCGCGAATCCGGTTCAAGAAAACGGCGTTGACTCGGAAAAGAAGAGTGGAAGGGCCGCCGAAGAACCCGAATTGTTTGGAGCGCTTCTCCAAACGGTCAAAGATCGTTACCTGATGCCTGAAAGGTTTGATGCCTCAAGGATGTTTTTGGCTGCGGTAAGGGCGATTGAGGCCCAGGTGGAGCCTTTGTTGGCTTCAGTTGAAGATGGATTCTTGGTCATCAAGGTGCATGACAGCAGAATGGAAATACCGCTTGGAGAGACGAGGGAACTGAAGAACATGGACAGGTGGGCGTTCCGTACTGCGGCTTTTGTTTTAAGGGTGGCCGGGGAATCGTTTTCCCCTTTGGAGCTTCAACAGCTTATGTTCGGAGCTATGCTCGAAACGCTCGATCCGCATTCAGGTTATTTTCCACCCGAAAGGTTTCGGGGCGTTCAGGAGGATCTTCTTGGGGAGGCGGCAGGGATAGGTGTGGCGATTGCGGCCCAAAAGGGGTATCCGGTTGTAAACAGGGTGTTTCCCCGTTCGCCGGCTTTGAAAGCCGGGATGCGGGAAGGGGATGTGCTCTTGAGAATTGGTGGGCTTGAACTCAAGAATTTACCGATTTCAAGGGTTGAAAGGGTTCTTCGCGGGGACAAGGGAAGCAGAGCGGATTTGCTTGTAAAGCGCAAGGGATGGACCGAACCGCGTGCCATTAGTATTGTTAGAGCGATGATCGAGATACCGAGCGTGGAAGCTCGTTATCTGGGCGACAACATAGGGTTGTGCAGAATCGTTGATTTCAAGGTTAACACCCCGAAGCACCTAGAAAGAAAAATTCACAAGCTCAAAAAATCGGGAATGAGGGGGCTTGTGCTGGATGTGAGAAACAACCAAGGTGGAATAGTAGGCGCGGTGGCGGGAGTCGCTGACCTTTTTGTGGATGAAGGAATTCTGCTCCAATCCGTCGGACGAGACGGGCAAACATTGAAAAGCTGGGAGGCGAACCGTGCTGCAACCGTTTTCGATGGACGGGTGGTTGTGCTGGTCGGTCCCGATACGATGAGCGCGGGCGAAATCCTGGCGGCGAGTCTTCAAAGCTCCGAGAGGGCTGTTGTGATGGGCGGACGGACGTGGGGAAAAACCACTGCACAAGAGATCTTTCACACCTCGGATGGAGGCGGATATCGGATTACCACTTTTCAGTTCCAGACCCCGGGTGGACTATTATCACATTTGGCCGGTGTTTCTCCCGACATTGAACTCAAACCGATGGGTGTTGCTCCATGGGGGTTGGTTGCATTCAATGCAGGTGTAAGGGAGAGTGAAGCGACGTTGTGGTTGCCGTACGGCGGCGGGGATTCATTGAGAATGCGCGAAAAAATTCCTCCTAAAAAGAAACAACATGTTTTGAACTTTTTGACAGAGGGCGAAAACGACAGGGTGTTGCATCTTGCCGCTGATTTTATGAGGGATGAAACAGGGCGGAAGGATGACAATAGCGAAAGGGCGAGGAAGTTATGGGTTGAGAGAACAAGACGCATGGAATCGGCCCGGATTCGAGCTTTTTTTTCTTCGGTACATGTGGATTGGGCCGGTTCGGATGAACGATTAACGGACTATGGGACCGCCGCCCAACCGGATGAAGACGGGGACGCCGACCATTTTATCCGGGAAAGAGATGATTTGAAACTAGGTTTTTATGCCGACAAGGATCGCGCAAAGGCCGGTGAAAAGGTAAAACTGACATTCAAAATATCCAACAATGGAACTCGAACCCTGTATAGATGCGGTGGCGTTTTGACAGCGGGTCGATCATGGATTGACGGACGGGAGTTTGTGGCGGGTGACATTCCGCCGGGAGAGAGCAGAAAAGCTTCGGTGGTATTGAATGTTCCTTTCGATGTTCTTTCCCATATCGTCAGAATGGAAGTCGAGTTGATTGTAGACGAGCGTGTGACTGGAGTGAAGGTCGGTCGAATCCTTGAAGCGGTGGAATTGCGCCGGCCGGTTTTTAAATACTCGGTTCAGCTTGACGACGTAGAAACCGGCAATGGAAACGGTCTGCTCGAGCCCGGAGAAAAAGGTGCGCTTTTTCTGCGGCTCAGGAATGAGGGAGGAATCGCGGGTGACGTGAGAGTGGATGCCGTCGAGGCGACCGATCCTTTGCTGGTCCTGCAACCTCGCGTGGTGGTGGGTGAAATGGTTGAAGGCTCATCAACCTCGGTAAAAATTCCGGTGAGGTTTTCCAGGAGGGATCATAAGGGACCGGTGGAGGATCATGGTAGTGTAACGCTGGTGGTTTACGATCGGCTCCTGGGAGGTCATGTAAGAGCTGAAGTGAACATACCTGTATCGCGTTCATCGTTTCCTTGTGAAGCTTTACGGTCCACGGCCGGAGTTTTGGGCGGACCGGCACTCAGGGGAGGCGCCTCCGACAAGGCTGCCGTGGTGGGAACGACCCGTCCGGGTGCGGTGCTGAACCTGGAGGCTCGTTGCGGATCCTGGTTTCGAATCTCTCTTGGAGATGGTTCTCGTGCGTTCATTCATCGTAACGAGTTGACGGGCATAGAAGGTGGGAAGCGCGGAGATGGTTCGGAGAATGACTATGTACCCGTTTATTTTGTTTCTCCACCGGAGATATCCGCGACCGTCGTTGAAAAATCAGCGGGCGAAAGCTTTATTGTGAATGGTGAAGTTTCTCACGAAGCGGGTGTGAAAGACGTTTGGCTTGTGACATGGAGTCTTGACGGAGATTCGCGTCATGCGGAAAAAGTGTTTTACAAATCCGCAGTCGACAAGAGCGGGAGGAATTCGCCCGGAGGATCGGTTGTGGAGTCATTTCCCGAGAAGCTTTCATTCAAGACCACTGTTCCCGTCATGGGAGGATCCCAATTTGTCGGCGTCGTGGCCCGCAATGCAAATGATGTCAAGGCTGTAGAAAGCCTTTCTTTTTTCGAGGGAATTGAAAAGGTTAAGCATGAAGCGGAAGTCGGCGGGACTTTTTCAGGAAGTCGCTTGAGAAAACGCAGCTTTGATAGAGATTCCGCCAGGCGAAAGCCTCGAAAGGGAAGGGGATGCGGCTGTGTTATGGTCGCGTCGGTTGAATGGGGGTCGCGTTCATTGATGCACCTGATGGTTTTTTTAGCTTTGTTTTTTTCAGCCCTCTTTTTCTTCAGGGGATCTGGTGGAGGCGGAGAGTGTTGACCGGGCCCGGATCTTCGTGCGGAGAACCCGTCATGATTACGATCCAATCGCCTGAACAAGCGGCGTTTTTTTCAATCGCCAGCTTTTCGGCCTGTTCTATAAGCTCGCTTCCACGTTTGACAAGAGGCATCCAAACGGTTTCGACCCCCCACAAAAGAGCCATGCGTTTCAAAACTTCAGGTTTCCAAGACATGCCGTAAATCTTTGCATCCGGCCGTGACGCGGAAGCGGCGCGTGCCCTGGTGCCGTCAACGTCGGGAACGAATATGGCCTTTAGGTCAAGATCTCTTGCGATCTGTTCGGCAGCGCGGCCCACGGCTTCTCCCACATTGTCGGGCACGGCGAATCCTTCTCTTCGCCTGAAACAGGGTTGGGTTCTGATGAACTCATCTGCTGCTTCCGCGATATCAGCCATTGTTGATAGAGCGGAAACAGGATGTTTACCGGATGCCGTCTCGCCTGAGAGCATAACCGCGTCGGTGCCGTCGAAGATCGCGTTGGCTACGTCACTTACTTCAGCTCGAGTGGGACGCCTGTTCTCGGTCATGGATTCCAACATTTGTGTCGCTGTGATGACCGGCCGCTCATGCTCCATGGCAAGCGCTATTAGACTCTTCTGTACGAGCGGGACCTGTTGAGGAGGCAATTCCACTCCGAGGTCCCCCCTTGCGACCATGACTCCGTCGGCAGCGCGGACAATTTCGTCTATTCTGTCAAGGGCTTGCGGTTTTTCGATTTTTGCAATAACCGGGATGTCTCCACCGCTTTCATGGATGCGTTTTCGGAGCGCTTGGATTTCTTCCGGCCGACGTACGAACGAAAGAGCTACGTAGTCCACCTTGTTGCGGATCCCCCAATCAAGATCCTCCCAGTCTTTTTCAGTTATTGCCGGTATCCCTTTCAATTCGGAACCCGGAAGGTTTACCCCTTTCCTGGATCCGACTTCGCCGCCGACAACTACGCTGCAGTGGATTTCATTGTCTTTTACATTCAGGATTAAAAGTTCGATCAATCCGTCACTGATGAAAACCCGATCGCCGGGTTTGCTCTCAAGCGCGATTGCCCGGTGGCTGATTCCTATGCGCCCGGGTTTTGAATAACTTTCCCCTGCTGCGAGAATCACTACATCTCCCGGTTCCAGTTGCAGCACGCCCGCTCCGTCGTCGTCCAGAACCTTCCCGGTCCGGACCTTGGGACCGCAGAGATCTTGCAATACCGCTATATGACGTCCTTTTTTTTCCGAAACAGCCCGGATCATCTCCAATGTCGTTGAGTGACGTTCGTGGTCTCCGTGCGAGAAGTTGAGCCGCGCCACGTCGAGTCCTCCATCCACCAGCTTGGAGAATGTATCCTCGCTCCAGCTTGCAGGACCGATTGTTCCCACTATTTTGGTTCTTCTCATGTGCACCGCCTGTCTGTATATTGTCTACCGCGGATGGCCGCAGGGTTGAAAAAAAGGTTCGGGAGATTTTGTTCCATCCGGAGCCTCAATCCCGATGAATGATGGATCGGATTCGTTTAGTGTACAAGGAAATCCTGTAGGCTGGTATCAGGAGGTTTGAATTGGATAATTATCATGAAGAGTCTAGTGAAGGAAATCTGTGGGAAAAATTGACACCGATTGAGCGGCTCGGCAAACAGCTTAAATTTGTCGTTGAGATCGACGGATTGAAAGAAATCCACAGGCGTACGGACCTTATATCCGGGAGACGGAAAGAGAATTCAGCTGAGCACTGCTGGCATCTGGCGTTGATGGTCATGGTGCTTCGCGAGCATTGTGAAGAGATGTTGGATATCAAAAAAGTGCTCGAAATGGTCTTGTTGCACGATGTGGTTGAGATCGATGCCGGAGACACTTATTGTTACGATGAGGAAGGAAACAGGGACAAGAAGGAGCGGGAGGCGAAGGCGGCAAAACGAATTTTCGGATTGTTGCCCCCGGACCAGGCGGGAGAATTCGAATCTCTCTGGAGAGAATTCGAAGAAGGAGCGACTCCGGAAGCGCGCTATGCGGCCGCGTTGGATCGCTTGATGCCTCTTCTGCACAATTTCTTTACCGGGGGCCGCTCATGGAAAGAGCACGGCATAGTCAAAAATCAGGTGATTGAAAGATGCATGCCGATTCGCGCCGGATCGGAGGCGCTGTGGGAGTTGACACTCGCCGTTGTGGATGAGGCCGTCCGGCAAGGCAGTCTGAAGGATGGTTGATAACGGTTACCGGAGATGGTTTCAATGAAAAGAATGGTCTCATCAGTTGCGTTTTTTATGCTTGTTTTTGTGGTTTTCATGGCCTGCGGCCGGCCAATCAAGCCTGGTGAAATGATGGACAGGGCAAGGGCCTTGGAAAAAGGAGGAAAACGCTCGCAAGCGTGTGCAATGTTCAGGAAGGTTATACCGGCTGCTGAGTCTGAAGAGTTGGTGTTGGAGGCGATCAGGCGTTATGTCTTGTGTATGCATTCTACGGGCGGACTTGGAGAGGCGCGGCGGGAGGCCGATTTAGCTGTCGCCTCCGTATGGCCCTTGTTGAGTTCCGGATGGATTGCAGACAAGGGTGATGACAAGTGGGTATCTTATTACTTCGCAGGGTATGTCGGCTTTTTGTCGGGCCCGGGCCGCATCGAAACTGCAATCAAAATGTTTTCCCGGGCTATAGAAGAGAGCGGCGGGCATTTCGAGCCATTGTACCGGCTTGCTTTGTTGTATCTTCATAGGGATGATTTCGATGAGGCGGAACGTTTATTGCGGAAAGCGCTGGATGCAGCGCCCGAAAAACCGGGTGTGCTGGTTTCCCTGGCTCGATGTCGTGCAGTCAAAGGGGATCCTGATGAAGCCTTGGAATTTCTTCGCAGGGCGGCGGATTTAACCATAACGGAAGAGGTTCTGCGTTCCGGAAGGGCTGTTGCACGTTGGATAACGGAGACGGCCGCGCCTATGACCGTCAAGGAAAGAATGGAGTACAACCGGGCAGCGGCCTTGATGGACAGATCTCTTCCTGGACAAGCATCAAAAATTTTGGAAGAGGCTCTTGGCTCATCCGGCGAATCGCCCGCTCTCTATCGGCTCAAGGGCATGGCTCATCTTGAATTGGGTAATGAACCAAAAGCGGTTGTGTCGTTGAGTCGAGCCTTGAGCATTAACCCTTATGATGGGTCTGCAGCCGGTCTTTTAGGCGCATTTTACATGGAGAAAAAAATTTCGGACCAGGCCGAGAAATATTTGAGAATCGGGATGAAGATGGATCCCTTCAACCTGCCGGTTCACAGGAACCTGGGAGACCTGTTGTTGAGGACGGAAAGAATTCGAGAAGCGGAAGATGTATTGAGGCGCGCAGTCAATCTTTCACTGCGGGAACCCGATGTTATGCGGTTGTGGGCGTTTTCTCTCAAAATGCTCGGTCGCACCGGAGAGGCGCTTCATGCACTCGAGGAATCCGCGCGTAAACGACCAAAAGATTATCATACGTGGATGATGCTTGGGGATCTATACTTGGAAAAATACGGAAAGAAGAAGTCTGAGAAAGGTGCCGACCATTTTTTCGGACTTGCCAGGCAGGCATACCGGAAAGCGCTCCAAATTCAACCCGGTGATCTGGAAGCCAGGGGACGTCTCCATTCATTGGATCCTGGAGAAGGTTTGGATGATCTCACGAAAGATTGAGTTCTTCGCCGATTCGAAAAGTACGTAATTTTCGACCATGCCGCATGCTTCCGTATGATTGACCTCGCTGTCATCGTGTTCATGTTGACACTCTGCCGAAGGCTCAGGTAAGGTCCTTGAATTGCAGCTGGTTTTTTGTATTTGGACTATTAGTTGCCGCATTGCGGCAAGTAACCGATCTCCGGGGTTGAAGAAGTGAAAGAAGAAGAAAACAATGGCACGAATGAATCTCGGGTTGATTCGAAACCCGATGATCGTGAAGGAGCTTCCGTAGAGAATATACCCGAGGATGGGGCGGAGGGCGAATCCGCTCAAGCCGAGGATGATGACGTGGAATTCGACATGTCTGAAATCCAGTATGAGGCGGAGGCCGAACCCTTGCTTGCTGAACCACCTGCAGAAGCTTCCGGTTCGATTCCCGAGGTTCCTTCGCAGTCGGCTCAGTCTTCAGCCAAACCCTCCACGCCTCCCAAGCCCTCCATGCCCTCCACGCCTCCCAAGCCCCCCATGCCTCCCATGCCCCCGATGCCTGGAATAGGGGTTTGCGAAGAAGAAGAACCTGGGCGGGGTCTGCTGGAAGATGCGATAAAACTGTCGGCCGGGGATCGCTGGGATTTTGTACTCCAAAGGCTGAACGAGGAGGAAACAAGCTCTCCGGACAACAAGTTCAAGGCTTTTCTTCAGTACGAGGCAGGTGAGATTCTGGAAAGCCGCAAGCTGAACAACGCGGAGGCGGGAAAGGCTTATGCACGGGCGATGAAGTTGAGCCCGGGGCTGTTTCCCAATCTTTGGGCCGTCAGGAGGATACTGGCGGAGCGGGGCAGGTGGGAAAATGTCATCAAGCTCCTGGATGCAGAGATCAAGCTGACTGATGATAATCAGAGAAAAGCCGATATATGGTTGGAGAAAGGACGGATTTATGAAAGCAACTTGAAACACGATGATTTAGCGCGCGATGCATATTTCAAGGCACACGAGCTTGTTCCGGACTTGCCGGATCCGATTATGGCGCTCGAGAGGATACTTGCATCCGAGGGGAACATGGATGAATTGGTGAAAATAATCGGAAAGCACGCTGATGTGATAGGAGAATCCACAAGGAAGGCGGTCATTTTGCAAAACCTGGCCCGGATCATGGGTGAAACGGGAAGCTCAGATTACGAGGAGAGGCGGGCGATTCTTCTGAAGGCGCTGGACCATGCGAATGACGCGGAAAGTGTGTTGTGGGACCTTGGGCGCATTGCGGTGGCTGATGAACGTTTCGAACATCTTTTCGAGGTCCTGGGCATCAGGGCTGAACGAGCCGAAGACGAGGGTAGAATCGAAGAGTCCATAGCATATCGAAGGCAGCAAGCCGGTATAGGCTATCGACGACTGGGCTCCGTCGGGCTTGCATGGGACGCTCTTCGTCCGATTTGGGACGCTGCCTTGAAAGACCTGACGCTGGTCAGGTCGGACCTGATTGTATTGGCATGGGTGGACAAGCGGTGGAACGAGCTGAGTGAATTGCTGGAAAGATGTCTTCAGGAAGACTTGGCTCCTGAAGAGCAGGCTGCATTGAGATATGAACAGCACCTGGCTCTGCGGTTTGCCGGCGATCATGAATCCGCTCAAAAAGTCTTGGAAGAGTTGTGGGAAAATCATTCGGATCATTTGCCGGTTTTGCTGACCCGTGAATCGGCGGCCCTTGAAAAAGGCGATCCCGCTGAAATTGCCGGTGTGCTTGCAGAACTCAGGAAGTTCTTGGAATCGGAAACCTGCGGTGGGGAAAAAACAAAAGACCATCGAGCCGCTTTACTGTCCGTAGAAGCCAACTTGTGGATGGAGGTTGTCGACAGTCTTGAAGAGACAGACGGGGTGGATGACGAGGAGGGTGAAACCGTAGACAGAGAGAGCGAGCCGGAGAATATACCAGCAATTGATCGAAAAGCATTGATCGAGAAAGCCGCGGATTGTTGCAGGGAGGCGTCAGCCCTTGGTGTGTGCAGCGAATCCGCTGCATACTTGCTCGAGGAAATATTGGGACGGTTGGGCCGATGGGACGAGCTTGCCGCTCACATGAAAGAACGTTCGGAAACGGTTGAAGGAGCGGAAAAACTTCGATGCCTCGAAGTGTTGGCGGATATTTCCCGGGTATACCTTTCGCAATCCGAAAGCGAGATATGGGCTCTGGAACAGATGGTTCAAAGCGATTCTGCAATTGCGTTCAACAGGTTGCGACTCGCTGATGCCTGGGCCCGCGCTGGTGGGTGGGGCCGTGCCGCTCAATTGCTTGAGGATTCGGCGGAAATCTATGTGGATCCTGAAAAACAGGCGGATCTGTTGTTTTTTTCGGCCCTGCTTAGTAGATTCAGGGAAAACAACACCCAGGCAGCGAAAACCCGTTTACGGAAAGCAAGAGAAGCCGAGCCTGATCACGCGACCGCGGGGGTTATGCTGGAAGACTTGTTGATAGAAACCGAAGATTGGCGCGGCTTGGCGGACTACTATGAAGAAGAAGCTTCCAGGAGCATGGATGAAAGCCGGATAGAAAGACTTTTGATTCAAAAGGGAGAGATTCTGGAACTCAGGTTGGGCAGGGACAACGAAGCGCTCAAGATGTATGAAGAAGTTTCGGAAAAGTTTCCCGAGAGTTTTTCTGCTCCGCTGTTGATTGCAAGGGTTTTGAGAAGAGGCGCCGGGGGTGTCGACAAGGTGGAGGATGAATCACAATCCGGCGATCAAGAATTGGCGGCCTTGCTGGAAAGGGATGCTGAAAACGCTGTTGATGAAGCGGTTCGTGCTGAATTGTTGTCCTTGGCGGCTTCTTTCTACGAGAGCGGTGGGGATCCGGAAGGAGTTGAACGGGGGAATGATTGCCTGAAAAGGGCTTTCAGCCTGCTTGTTTCAAACCGTGTGATAACCGAAAAATTGGTTCTTCGTACAATAGCGGGGGAGAACTGGCCACAGCTATGTGAAATACTGGATGAACATTTGTCAGCCATTCAAGATCAGCCGGACGATTCGCCCACGTGGAGAGCGTGGCGTCGCGAGGTTCTTGAATTGCTTGCTTGGGCGCAGGAATTGGCCTTGGCACAGCCCGATGAAGCCATGGAAAAGTGGCAGGGTCTTCGTTTCGGAGAACGTGGTGGTGAAAACGATGTCCAGCCAGGGGATGAACCGGATCAAATAAAATCGAACATGATTGAATGGGCGTCCATGCGTCGTGCGGTCAGAGACAAAAACATTGTAGATTATTGCAAAGCAGCGACAAGTCTTGCTGAAGAAGTCTCTTCCTCGCTCGGTGACGGTCTTCGTCTGAGAACCTCTGTACATGAAGCATTTAACAGCGAACGGTCGGATCGGGATGAACCGCCGTTGAAAACTGAATTGGGGCGGCTGGCTTCCTTTGTGCTTGGAATCGGTGATTCATCGGTTGACTGCGGTTTTCTCCAAGAGCATTCCGAAAAGAAAGAAGACACTCCTTGGCTTTTTGCCGCGGCATTGAGCTTACTTAAAGAGGGCAGTCTATTGAAGGCAGGGGAGATAATCGAGAAGATTCTTGAAAATAGCCCCGAACACTATGGAGCGGCACTTGTTGCCGTGGAGTTGGCTCGGAAAGCAGGGGATGCATCCGCGCTCGCGGATGGTTCATACACGCTGGGAACGCTTTGCAAAGATCCGGAAACGGCTTCCGAGGCTTTCATGGAAGCAGCGAAGCTCTACATGGATTCCGGTAATAACGGACTTGCGAGGCGGGTACTTGAAAACGTGTTGGCCATTCAGCCGGAACACGAAGTTGCTTACAAGATGATGGCCGAGTTGCTGGAAGCTGAACGGGATTGGGAAGGACTTTGCAAGTTGCTGACTCACAGGCTTGCAGTGAGAAAGGATGATCTCGAAGAGACGGAGATATATTTGAAGAGGGCGAACTTGCAACTGGAAAAGTTGGGTTCGAAAAGAAATGCAGCAGAGGATTTTCATCGTGCTTTGAGAGTCGATCCTGGGGAAATCAGGGCAATGACGGATCTGGCCCGATTGTATGCCGCTGACGGCGACGATGAGAAGGCTGAGGAATTGCTGCAAATGGTTTGCGAAGGAGACGTCGAACGGGCTCGTAAACGAGACGCACTGATGCTTCTTGCCGAAATCCTTGAAAGGAGAAGAATGGATCCGGAAAGGGCCGGAAAATTGCTTGAAGAGGCTGTAGGGGATGAACCGGAATCTGATGACCGGGAGATGATGCTTGCTTTTTATGTGAGACAGCGAAAATGGGACAAGGCTGAGAAGATATTTGAAAAGCTCGAGGAAGCGGCTGAATCCAAACACGAAAAAACGATCGTTCTCCGCAGAAAAGCGAGGTTTTACAGGGAACTGATGGCAAGTGAGAAAAAGGCGGATGAAACCTTGTTACGGGCCAGGCGTTTATCCCCCCTGGATATCGTCGTTGTAGAACGTTTGGCCGAGAGCTACGAGCGACTCAAAGATAAAGAGGCGTTGCAAAAACTTCTCTCGAATGCATTGCAGGACAATATTTCTTCGATATCGGATGCACCTTCCGACATTCGGATATACAGGAACTTAAGCAGAATAAGGGGCATGGAGGGGGAGTGTGACGGTGAGTTTTTTGCTCTTTCAGCGCTTCGGTTGTTCGATGGTCTTACAAGCGAAGAGAAAGAGAAATTCGGTGGGCTTCAAAATACAACTGGAAAAGAGACCGTCTCAGCCATGGAGGAGAGGGTGTGGAAGGAACACCTTTGCCACCAGGCAGTCTACAGTGAGGGAGTTTGGGGTCTTTGGTGTGCCATGAGGGACCCGGTACAAAAAATCTACCATGAAGATTTGTCCGTCTACGGCGTCGACCGATCGAATCGGTTGGACTCAAGGAGCCTGAAAGGAGCAGCCCGAGATATTGCATCAGCGATGAGTTCTTTCGGTGTTAAGCCTGTTGAATGCTATCTTTGGCCCAAAGAGCCTGCAAGGTTCAAGGTATTGATTTTACCGGAACCTGTAGTTCTGGTTGGAGAAGAATTGACGGTGCGCGAAGATGGGCTGACTTCCGGGGAACTCTACTTGTTCGGCAAGGAGATTGCGGCGGCCCGTTTGGGCGTGTCGCTTCTTTTGAGTCGGAGCGATGAAGAAGTTGAGCGGATATTTGAAGCAGCTGCAAGTGAAGGGTATTCCGGTTTTTCTCCCCGGTACCCCGTGGCCGAACTGGCACCTCTCGGAAAGAGTATCAAGAAAGCTCTTGGTTGGGGTAATCGAAAGGCTCTGAACTTGCCGGCGGAGGTCTTTGCAAAGTCAGGTGAATCAATCGCCGAGTGGTTGAACGGTGTTAAACAGACATGTATTCGTACCGGGTTGGCGTTTTCACGTGATTTGACGAGAGCTTGTCTTGATGCCGGAGGACGGGAAGGGTCTGAATGGAGCGAATTGGCGGATCCGGTTGTTTATGTTGCCGACCATGAAGATGTGAAGGATATGCTTTATTTTGCTGTTTCGAATGAACTGCTGGTTGTAAGAAGAGAGTTAATTTCGACTGAAAGAAAGTAAGGCTATAGAAAAACCCCAAAGGATCTCATTGAGATCAGGAAAAAATGCTTGTTTTGCCGAAAGGTAATTGAAGGTGTCGGATAACAACAAGAAAAACGGCTCTGATGAAAGCAAATTCTCATTGCCGGATGGAAAAGGTGAGTGGGGGGATATATCCAAGATAACAGAGGAAGAGTGGTCATCAGCGGTGGACGACTGGGACTTGGATATACCGGTAGTTGATGAAGAGAAAAAACAGTCTGCTGCACCGGTCACAGAGAGGGTGGAGACAGGGAAGGCTATATCAGATGTGGTGGGAGAGCCGGTTGTTTCGAAAGTGCCGGATGTGCCGAAAGATAAGAAGGGCGGGTCACCGGTAAGAATGCGAGGCGCCGCTCCGAGCGATGAAGAGTTGGGGCTTCCCGATTTGGACGATGCATTGGATGATTTGTTTACCGGCGGAGAAGCTCTCGGAAAACTTCTTGGCGGTTCGATTGAGGAAGAAGAACGGCGGATAGAGGTTGAGGAGGATTCAACCAGAATTGCCGACTCCATGGATGACCTCATAGCAGCTACGGCAAGAGACGATGCAGCAGATGATGGGTTTGGGGACCAGGCCACGCGAATTGCCGAGTCCATGGATGATCTGATAGCTGCAACTGCAGGGAGAGATCTGGATTCAGGAGATTTCGGTGATGAATCCACCAGGATAGCAGGAGAAGAATTGAGCGGGTTGCTGGAAAGGAGCAGGGAAGAAGAACCTCTGGAACCAATGATCGAAATGGACGAAGATTTTTACGATGCCATAGTGGTTGGCGATAGCGAGGCAGCGGAAGAATTGACAGTTCAGCATGAATCGGAAGCGTCTTTAGCAAAAGACGATGATGCAAAACCCGCAACCGCGGAAGAAGAAAAGGCTGAAGAACCCGCAACCGCGGAAGAAGAAAAGGCTGAAGAACCCGCAACCGCGGAAGAAGATGAGGCTGAAGAACCCGCAACCGCGGAAGAAGAAAAGGCTGAAGAACCCGCTGCAATGGTGGAGGAAAAGAAGGCTGAAGAACCCGCAACCGCGGAAGAAGATAAGGCTGAAGAACCAGCTGCAATGGTGGAGGAAAAGAAGGCTGAAGAACCCGCAACCGCGGAAGAGGATAAGGCTGAAGAACCCACCGAAAAAGCGGAAACCGTTCAGGATGCCGAAGGAGATGATGGCGATGTATTGAGCATTGTATCCGAGATCTCTGATGAGCTTGGGGGTGGTGAAGAGGAAGAGATATTCGGCGCGAAAAAGGCCGGCGTGTTGCCCAGACCCAAAGAGACCATGGATGGCATTTTGTCAGGCACGGACATAAAGAAGTTCGGCTCCGACATGACGACCCCGTTGCCTACACCTGCTGGTTTGCTTGGGCTGGAGGAGTTTGCTGAGCAAGGGCCGGATGATTTGCTGCAAGAGAATGGTGACGCCATGCTCGGAAGCGGCTTGGATGGTCTTTGGGAGGGCGTGGATGGATTCTTGAAGGACGGCGGCGGACCGGGTGATGGTTCCGGTGCGGTTCCGGAAGAGATTACAAAGGGTGAGGATGCTGTCATTCGGTGTTTCAGTTTTTTGGGGCCGGTTCCCGAAAAACGTGAACTCGAGGGTTTGGAACCGGACTCCGATTCGATCGCGGAACCGCTTTTCGAGAAAATGAACTTGGAACCCCGTGTGCCTCGCTATTCGGGAGATATCCTGGAGGAGGTTGAATCCAGGGAGGAAGGGGTGGAGTTGGATTGGCCGATGGTGGTCGACAGGTTGGTAGAGCAGCTTGGTGGCAGTGAGGAACAGGCTGAAATAGCTGTGTTGGAATCCGCGACCGGACAGATTATGGATCTTGTGATGGGGAGGAATGATGAAGGATGGTCGCATTATCAGGAATCCCGAAATGCCGGCGGAATGACCGGAGAAGAGGGTTGGTTCTTATTGAGATCGCAAATGAACGCTCAGGATTGGTCGGGTGCTTTGGGCGTGTGCGATGATCTGGTTAAATTCTATGGAGAGTTGGACTCTTCCGGTGTGGTACTGGCTCAAGGGCTGAGTGCGGAGTTGAGTTTCTGGAGTATGGGCGATTCTTCAAGTGCTCGGAGGAAATTCGAGAAACTTGAATCGTATGAAGACGGCAAGATATGGGCAGGGCTGGGAAAGTTGGATGTTGATATCGCCGACGGTGATCTTGAAGCCTATGCAGGTGACTTGATTAACTTGTCCGGGCGCATGTCGCTTGATCGCGCGGGTGCGGAACTCTTGTTTATGAGCGGCCGCGTGCATCTCGTTTTGGGACAATTCGAACCCGCTCTTGAAAGCTGGGAAAAGTGTCTTCAAGCCGACGCTGAAAAGCGTTGGGAACTCAAGCGATGGGCCCAGCGTGCTTGCCATCTGGCTTTGTATGTATTGGGTAGATGGAGGGAAGCAGGTTCCTGCCTGGAAAGATTTGCCGAGTTTGCAGAGGATGAACGAGAGTCGGGGGTCACGGCAACGCTTCTTGCGGAGCATTACGGCAACCGTCTAAAGGATTATGATACAGCAGTTTTATGGGCTGAGCGCGCTCGCAAGAGCTGTCTGAATGATGTTCCCGTTTCGTTGGAGAGGTTTTATTCCTATCTTTTGGAAAAAACCGGAAGACAGGATGACCTTGTTCAGATGTTACGCGCTGGAGCGGATAGGGAAGAGGATCCGAAAACCCGGGGAGCCAAACTCTATGCTCTTGCATTTGAATTGGAACGTAACCAGGGGGACTCTGCGGAAGCCCGAAAAGTTTATCTGGAGGCATTAGCAAACAACCCGGAGATCAAGGCGGCTCTCAACGGAGTCGGCAGGACGTTTTGCGCGGACAAGGATCTTAAAGCCGAGTTGGAATGGCGGACGTCCATGGAGAAGGATCCGGATGTATCAGCCTATCTTTACTTGCGGAGATACTTGTTGGAATCTGAGTCGGGGGACAACGATTCTGATGGCGTGAAGAATGAGTCAGGGGTCGCTGCACTGGTCGCGGCTTGTGAGCACAGTTCGTCGAATTCAGCTGTTTTGTGGGAAATCGCCAGGTCTTCTTTATTGACTTCCGAGACCAAGATGGATTGCCTGAAAAAAGCGATTTCTGCTGATTTAAGTCCCATCGGTGAAGCTGCTTTCGTTTTTTGGTTGGCTGCATCGGCTGAAGATCCCGGCCTGGTGAAAGATGATACTTCGTGGTGGCGCCGGCTTTGGGATACGGAAGAGGGTGCAAGAGCAGCACGAAGCCGCGTTGCTTTCGGTTCTCCTGCTGAACCGGGTTTTTCTGAAAGATACGAAAAGATCCTTGAATCTGAAGCCGAGGAACTGGAAAGTGCCAGGTCGGTTTGGGCTCTCTGCAGAAGCGCTTCGATTGCCTTGGCACGCGGGGAGACTGCTCTTGCGGAAAAACGTTTCTCAAGGGCCATGGAATCGGGCGTCAATATGCCGGAGCCGTTTTGGGGAGTGGTAAGAATAGCGGGAAAGCGCGGGGATTGGGAACGAGTCAACGATGCGTTGCTTGAAAGACTTGCAGGCCTTGATCTCGGATCTACGGAAACGCTGGTGGCTCAAATAAGGCGCGCAGTTTTGCAAGAGTACCAAATGGATGCGCCTGCTGAATCGGGTGAGGCTTATGCATCAGCGCTTCAAGGGACCGGTGAAAACCGGTTTCTTAGAAGATCCTACTACAGGTTGTTATTGAGGGAAGGCGATGTAAGGCAGGCTTCCGAAGAAATGGAGCATCTCGTTTTGGGTGAAGGGCAGGGAGGTGATGTGGATCCTTCGATTTTGCTGAAGCTCGGTGCGTTGATGGAGTGGGCTGACAGGTTGTACAAGGCGTGTGAATTATACGGGAAAGTTCCTTGGAAGAGTCCTCTTCTGACCATCGCACAGGAAGAGTTGTACTTGGAATCAGGGAATTGGCCGGTTCTTGCCGAAGAAGCTTTGGCCGCGTTGCAAAGCGCTGATACAGCGGGCGATCCCGAAGGAAAGGTGCGTGCTTACGAGAAGTTGGCCAGGATCGACAGGGACGGCCGAAACGAGGAATTCAGCTCAATGATGAGTTATTCTTCAATTCTGGATTTGAGGCATCAGCATTATCAGGCTCAAAGAGAGCTTGAAATCTATTCCGCAGCGAACAAGAGGTGGGAAGATCTCTTGAGGGTTTACGGCAAGTTGGCCGAAACCAAAGCATACAAAGGCGAGAGACAAGCTTACCTGATTGCCCGGGCACTTCTGGCTTCCCGCATGATGAGAAAAGAGACTTGTTATGAATCTTTTTTTGAAGCTGCAAGCGAGGAGCCGGTGCGCTTGTTCGTGCTTCGTTATCTTGATGATTACGCCCGGAAAACGGGTGACCTGGAGCTTCTTGCAAGGTGCTGTGATAAGTATTCAGGGGTTTTCGGGGATGACGGTGTAATTTCATCGATTGGTCACATGCAGGCGGGTGAATGCCGGTTTCGGATGATCGATGCCATGAAAAAAGATCTGGCGGAAGCGTTTAAGGAGCGTGCCGAGAAAGAAGCGGATACGGAAGAGGATGTGGTTGAAGGCGGGCTTGTGGGCGAAGAAGAAGATGTGGTTGAAGGCGAGACTGTGGGCGAAGAAGAAGATGTGGTTGAAGGCGGGCTTGTGGGCGAAGAAGAAGATGTGGTTGAAGGCGAGCTTGTAGGCGACGAAGAAGATGTGGTTGAAGGCGGGCTTGTAGGCGAAGAAGAAGATTTGGTTGAAGGCGAGCTTGTGGGCGACGAAGGAGATGAGGTTGAAGGCGAGCTTGTGGGCGAAGAAGAAGATGTGGTTGAAGGCGAGCTTGTGGGCGAAGAAGAAGATTTGGTTGAAGGCGAGACTGTGGGCGAAGAAGGAGAGGAAGTTGAGGTGGAAGATCGTGGAGCAGATGATGAAAATAAGGATGGTGAAGAGACAAGATTGAAGCTGGACGATTTAAAGAGAAGGGCATGCTCGGGTTTTTCGAATGCCTTGGCTTTATATGAACACAACCTTTCCGCCGCGTTGCAGTGGAGGTTCTTGGCCCTTGATTTTGGAGACTGGTCGAGCGTTGTGGACGCGATCGAAGGAGAGAGCCGGGCATCAACGGTTCCTGAACGGCAGGCCGAGAGCCTTGTTCTAGGGGGCATCATCGCTTGGGAGAAGATGCAGGACGCGGAAAGGGCCGCGGGTTTTTTCAACACCGCGTTGGAGAGAGATTCGGAGAACAAGGAAGCATTTTTGTGGTTGGCTGAGATTTACAGAAAAAACAGCGATTATCCTGCGCTTGCCGAACTCTTGAAGAAACGGTTGGCCGTGGAGGATTCCGCGGTATTCAAGGTTCGCCGGCTTTGGGAGTTATCGGATATTCTGCACTCTAAGTTGGGTCTTCCGGAAGAAGCCAAGAACAACCTTCAGGAGTTGCTGAGAATCAAGCCGGATCATTCCGATGCTCTTGAACTCATAGCGGGGATCTATGAAAGCGATGGGCAATGGGAGGATGCAGCGGAGGTTTTGATGAGATGGGGACGGGTGGAAAGGGATCGCGAGAAGCTGGTGGATATATATTGGCGACTTGGGGTCATTTTCGACGAGGCTTTGGATGACCCGAAAAAATCCGCGGTCGCGTTTTCACGCGTGATTAACCTGGATAAAAACCATCTTCCTGCGTTGAACCGGTTGGCTGATATCCATGAAAAGCTCGAGGAGTGGAAAGCCGCCATGGTTGTGACTGGTCGAATAGCGCAAATGGAAGATGATCCGTCGGAAAAAATACGGCAGTACATACGACTCGCCAACATACTCGAACACGGATACAAGGATATCAGGAGGGCTAGGGAGGCTTTGCGCCGGGCACTTTCGGTGAATTCGGCTGATCTGTCGGCAATAGAAAAAATGGCGGAATTTCACCGACGGAGGGAAGATACCAGCAGCATGATGGTCCATCTGGATCAATCGGCCGCTGTGATGAGAGGTTTTTTGGAAAAAGACCCGTTTGATGTCGGTGCGTTTAAAGGATTGGAAAGAATTTTCTTGCTGAGACGGCATGGGCCTATGGCCTGGTGGTGCTCCAAGGTGTTGACGGCTCTCGGAGAGGCCGGAGAACAGACTCCCGAGGCTTTGATGAAAAGCGGATTCGATGGAAGAATGCCGGCCGAACGTTTGGTGGATACCGAAATAGATGATTACATCTTTCCTCGCGCAGTGCCCGGCGGATTACGCCAGGTTTTCAAGATCCTGGGAGACTCCCTGTGGAAGTATTATAAGAGCGATATAAAGAAATACGGTTTAGGCAGGGCACACAGGCTGCATGGAACAACACACGAGGCGCGGCATCTTGCGGACGGATTGGCGAGTAGCCTGGGAGTTCCGGGTTATGAACTTTACCGCTGTGACAAGCATCCCGGTCTGTTGATAGTCGAGCCCGGAGATCCCCCGATCATCATAGTGGGGGATTCCCTGCTCGACGGCGCCAAAGCGCCTGAACTCGAGTTTCTCCTTGCCAGGTCAATGAAGTTGATCCAGTCCCGATTGGTGATTCCCGCGCTGTTGACCGGAGAAGACCTTGCCGTGCTGGTTGCCGCTGTTGTTAGACAGTATCTGCCGCAACACGAAGTGCTGAACCTGGATCCAAAGGCTCTTGCGGAAGCAACTCACAGGGTGTCAAAAATGCTCTCAAAGCGGCTGAAGGAAGAATTGATGCCCTATGCTTACGAATGCTCGAACGAAACTCTTGATTTCAAGAAAACCGGTTTGCTCGTTCGGCACGGTGCGGATAGAGCAGGACTTCTGTGTTGCGGTTCGGTGGATGCAGCGCTGACGGTGCTCAGAAAAATTGCCGGAAGGCTGGAAGTGCCGCCGCAGAAAAAATTGTTGAAGAATTCCATGCGGGGTGTTGAAGAAATCGAGGATTTGCTCAGGTTCATTCCATCGATGAGCCACATGGCCATAAGAGAAAAAATCTGATTTCGATTCTCCTAAGTTCAGAATGGGAAGAAATGGCGGAGGAAGATGACGCATGCGCCTCCGAAACCGAGAAAAGCGGCGATGATGCGCTTTCTGTCCGGTTTTTCTTTCAGGAAAACTGCTGCAAGTATGATTATAAAAATCGTTGAAAGCTGGTTCAAAACCGATGCAACGCTCACATTGGTGAGGCTCATTCCGTAAAGCCAGGCTATGGTGGCGAAATATCCCCCCACTATGACACCCGGGAGAACGAAGCGCCAAGATTTGATCCCGGTCAGTTTGCGCGCGAATTCGAAGCGACGTGGATGAATCGCCATCCAGGCAAACAAGGCCAGAAAACCCCATATCATTCTCCACCAGATCACCCAGAACACCGGAATCTCGCCAAGCATCGGCTTGATCATTACGATGCTTGCAGCCATGGATACGATTCCGCTGATGCCGTACACCACCCCGGTTAGTACCTGTTTTATTTCACGCGGCCCGCTTTCTGCTGAAGTCGGTTTCAGAGACTTTCTTTGCAGGGTTAGCGCCAGCCCGCAAAGAACCATGATGGTTCCGATGGCCATGGCCAAGCTGAACGGTTCGCCCAGGAATATCACCGATAGAATGATCATCGAGGGATTGTATAGACAGTCCACCACGGCTATCCTGCTTGCCCCTAGCCGGTTGAGAGCCGCGAAAAAAAACGCGTCTCCCATGCCGATTCCCAGTATTCCAGAGAGAGCGGTGACAAGCCACTGCTGCATTGTCAGGTTCGGAATGAAAGAGATGCTCAACAATGGAAGGGTCAAGGTGTAAAGAACAACTGATATACAATTTTTTATGAAGTTGAGCGAAAGGGGTCCCACTTCCTCGCCGGATCTCTTGAAAAAGATCACGGCCGAAGCCCAAAAAAGGGCGCAAAGAACTGACAGGGCCATACCCGCGTACTCAGTGCTCATGCGGACTTTCTTCCCATTTCTTCAAAAGTCGCCGCTACTGCCAGAACCGCGATATCTTCGTGTTTCCGCCCGATTATCTGGAGCCCCACGGGAAGTCCGTTTGAAAACCCCATTGGGATCGAAACAGCCGGATGGCCGGTGATATTGAACGGACATGTATAAGACAGGTAAAGGTGCGGATCAGGTGCACCGAAAGGTTTCGCAGGAAAAGGTGTTGTCGGACAAATCAAATAGTCGAAATCATTCAGCCGGCTTTCGACTTGGGTTCCAATTTGGGCGGCGACGGACAGTGCCTCGCTATATTTTTCGGGTTTGCGCCCCCGTGCGCGTTCCAGGTTCTTCCTGGCATCCGCGCCGAACAAGTGCGGAACTTCCCTAAGACGTTCACCATGGATTTCCGCAGCCTCGGGCCCATAAATAGAGGCGAGAACCGAAATTCCCCTGGAAAGAATCGGTATTTGTACCGGGGCGACATTGTGTCCGTTTTTTTGAAACAATTTACAGGTGTTTTCAAAACATTTTCCGGTTTCTTTTTCAGGCTCTATGCCGAATCCTTCCAATACGCCGATACGCAACCCGCACTCGATTGAAAACCCTGGTGCGCTGAATCCATGTTCGATGAAAGAAGCGGAAAAAGAAGGTTCCTGATTGCCCGCCAGCAGGAAAAACATGCATGCAATGGTAAAGACATCTCCTGCCATCGGCCCTGCATGATCAAGGGTGGGTGAAAGCGGGAACACTCCTTCTGTGGATATGACTCCCATGGTCGGCTTGAAACCGACTATTCCGCAGAGGGCCGCAGGGATGCGGATGGAACCGCCTGTGTCGGTTCCCAATGCAGCGGTGACGCAGCCGGCTGCAACAGAAACCGCAGACCCTCCGCTCGAACCTCCGGGGTGAAACCCGCGCCTGAATGGATTGTGAACCCGGCCGTAATGAGGATTTTCCGAAGTTACGCCGTCTGCAAGTTCGTGCATGTTGGTCCGGCCCACGATGACAGCGCCGGCGTCTTGCAAACGATCGACCACTTCTGCGTTCTTCTCGGGTATTCTGTCTTCGTACGCTCTGCTCCCGGCCGAGCACACAACACCCGCCTCGTCGATATTGTCCTTTATCGCCAGGGGAACGCCGTGGAAAAGATCATTCATCAGGCCGAGCGGATCCACGACTTGATCGGCATCGGTCAAAGCATCTCTTTTTCCCGAATTGTAGCAGGGATTCGCTCTTTGTTCGTCAATGCTCCGGGCGAGTTTTCGCGCCCGTTCTTCGTGCACAGTCATGAAAGCGTTGAGGTGTTTGTTTCTATCGATCGCGGCCAGGGATTTTTCCACCCACTCAACTGCTGTCATCCTGGTTTCGGCCGACGAAACAGCACGAAGAGATAGTTCGTTTGAATATTCCATGAGGCGGCATATTATCCCTTCGTCGCTTTCTTTACAATAACCGTCATCGTCTAGAGCAGGGCAATCGAGTTCTAATCGAACAGTTGCCGGTGGGCACTATTGCAGTTTGTCGCCCGAACAGTATCAACTTTCTTCCGTTTGCCTATCCCGGCGCAGCCGGAACCTTAAAGAAAAAAAGTCCATATCATTTTGTGTGAAATTCGCGCCGGATGAACGGACGAGCCTGTGATTTTACGGCAGCGTCCAAGCCGCCGAGCGCCTT
>SLPX01000364.1 GCA_007131745.1 Myxococcales bacterium | reverse complement strand
TCACGCAGCGCGGGTCGAATCCATGAACGATAACCACCGGAATTCCAGAACACCAATTATTTTTTCTGCTTCCAGGCGCTCGGATCTCGTTGGATGGTATCCTGAAATGTTGGCCCGGATGATTTCCGGGAAAATCAAACGATTCAGAACAAGGTTTCTTTACGGCATCGTTTTCTGGACCCGTTTTCCTCAAAACCTGCTCGCAGGCGAGCTGCGTGAACTCTTGACCTCAGTGTTGGACAATGTAGTCGTCAACCTCACCCTGACCGGTCTTGGAGGGAGTCGACTGGAACCCCGCGCGCCCACCATCCATCACGTCATGAAAACACTTCCCGAACTCATTGAACTTCTGGGATCTCCTGAGCGGTTGAGATGGCGTTTTGATCCTCTCCTCTACAAAGAAAACAATATCGAGATTTTCAATCAAATCGCTGCAAAGATGTCAAAATTGTCTGTCTACAATTGCACTTTCTCCTTTCCCGCTGAACGAAGTTTACGCGGTGCTCTAGAAAACCAATACAGGTCAACATCCATCGAACCTTGGCCCGACACTCATACCAGGAAAAAATTTCTCGCCGAACTCGTAAAAAGCGCGCGAAAACACAAAATCAAACCCTTAAGCTGTTCGCAACCCGAAAACATCAGCCACGGAATCGAGCCGGCTCAATGCATTCCACTCGAAATATTGAAAGGTTTACACCCTGACGGCCTGGATTACCCGTCCGAAAAAGATCCATCGCAAAGAAAACACTGCAGATGCCCCGTAACTGAAGATCTTGGAGATTATAAAACCCACATTTGCCGGACAGGTTGCGCGTATTGTTACAGCCCGGCCGGCGGACCCTATGGGCTGACCCAAAAAGAGACTATGTATCGCCCATTCAAATAACTGGAAAATGCGTCTTATGTGAATGTTGGAACTGTGGCGACCATTGGCACACTCAGATTTTAAGCATGGTTGCTAGGGTAGTTATGGGGAGCATACGGGCGCGGTGTCGGGGATATTCCATATCTTTTTCACCTTTATGAACCTGGTAGAAGGTTGGGATGTTAGTGCGGGGAGCAAAGTAGGGGATGTTTTTGCTGAGCTTCCGCTCACCGCTTTTACACTCCACTGCGAAAAGAGGCTTTTTGTTTTTGACAACCACGAAATCAATTTCCCGCCGCCGAGCGTCCCGCATGAAATGGAGCGTCATGATTTCTCCCTCCCAGTCCTCGTGGTGGTGGCAGTATTTGAGAAGCATGGATGCGACCAGGTTTTCAAATCGGATGGCCGGATCCGGGCACAGGGACCAGTCCCACATATAAAGCTTTTTCTCCTTCTGCGCCATCCTTAGGGGAGGGAAACCAAGGGGGTCGATCCTGAAGCAATAGTAGAGGTTTTCGAAAATGGTTATCCATCGTTCGGCGGTTTCAAATGCTACCTGAAGATCCTGTCTGAGATTATTTATAGAGAGCGGCGAGCCTACACGGTCAGGCAGGATTTGGGACAAAAGCTCTATCTGCCCGAATTCTCGCACTTGCTCCATGGTGAGGATATCCTCCTGGATGACTCGGCTGCGGTGTTCCTTCTGCCAGCGCCTGTAGTGTCTCCGGTTGCCCCTCATGCAGGGCTCCGGGAATCCTCCGAACTCCATCATATGTTCGAGATCGCTTCTCGTAGGAGCAGTGTTGAGTTCATAAAGAGAGAGGGGGTGGAGGCGGTGGTAATGGTATCGTCCCTGAAGCGAATCCCCGCCGCGTCGATAGTAGTCAAGTCTGGCGGAGCCGGTAACACAGAACTGCGTGGAGTCCTTGCGTAGATCGTAAAATCCTTTGACAAGGTTGCGCCAGCCCTTGAATTTGTGAATCTCGTCGAGGATGATCAGAGGTTCTCCCGAGGGCAACGCACCGTCGAGCAGGGCTTTCTTGGTGTTTATGTCATCCCAACTCAAATAGGCGGGGTGATGTATGGAACCATTGTTTAGTAAATTCAAAGACATCGTAGTTTTGCCGACTTGCCTCGGTCCACCCACGAAGACCATCTTTTCTTTAAGATCTTCAAGAATATATGGTTCGATATGCCGCTTCATCCGCTTCCTTTGAAGGTGTGTGTAATTTTGAGTGTATCGAAAAGTGTACACGCATATTTTAGATTATACTCGAATTTACACACGCGTCAAACACAGAGAGGGAAGAGGGAAAAATAGGGAGAAAAGGGGAAAAAGGAAACGGATGCGCAAAATGTATTACTTGTTGTCAAAAAACGGCAAAAAATGACGAGGAGTTATTTTTGAGTCAGCCCAAAGCAGGAGATAATGTCGGGCGCGCGGGAGTTAACGCCGCAGGGCGCGATGGACCGGCCCACGAATCCGGGAGTTGTTTTCGAGTCAGCCCTACCCGACAGGTTCGGTGAGAACCACCAGCGAAACTCCTATCGGCAAATCCATGTAGCGATACGCCAGCGCCTCGGAACGCAACAAAGCGGCGAGCGGGCCGTCCAGCCAGGCGGGGGTATACTCGTTTTCCGATCGAACGCATCCATCCAAACGGTCGTGAAACCTGCTTTTCATTCGCTGGAAGAAGCGAACACAAAGAATCGGAAGAAAAAGCCACGTATTGAAGTAGCTGATCCGCTCGGCTTCCAGACCCCCACACCGCAAAACATTCAAAAGTGTTTTGCGGGTGTATCTACGGACGTGATGCGAGAGTTCATCCTGAACACCCCACAAAAAAGAAAACGCGGGCACAAAAACAAGCACCCTTCCGCCGGGCCGGGTGACCCGGCGCAACTCCCGCGCAAGGGCTCCGTCATCGACCACGTGTTCGAGCACATCCAAGGCCACAACAAGATCGAATGTCCCGTCTTGAAACGGCATGTTTACACCGTCGCCCTTCACCCGCGGATCATGCGGCGCGTATGAAAGAGCTTCATCGCTGAGATCCAGGCCTACTAAATACCGCCCCGTTTCGCTCAAAACAGGATAATTCGCACCGGTTCCGCATCCGACTTCCAAAACCTTCCGGCCGGGATCAAAAGAAGACAATACGCTTTGGATAAAGCGCCGCCGTCCCCTGAACCACCAGTGCCTATCCTGGATTTCAGCCTGGAGTTCGTGTAGAAGAGGATCCATTCAAATAAAACATCAGGTGTTTTCGTCGGCAGGCCCCCCGGTTTCATTAGAAGAACCGATTTCCCCGCTGGCCTGCATGAAATCTCTCGTTTGGGAGGTGGTCTCGCTTTTTTCAACCTCCTGTATCTCGCCTATTTCTTCTATCTCTTCGAATTCTTCGATTTCCTCGATTTGTTCCAACTCCTCGGTTTTTATTGGAACCCGTTTTTTTTCCGGGGTTGAAGACGCCCCGGATTCCGCTCCCGCGGTTGAGGCTTTTTCTGTTTCATCCTCACCTTCACCCTGATTTGAGTTCGCGGAGGAAACTGTATCGGAGTTTTCTTGCCCGAAATCCGGCGATTCTTTTTCCACTGCTCTTTCGATTTCCACCCGGGTTACATCATCTTGCGAACCTTCCTCGACTTCAGGCACTTCTTCCAGATCCTCGTCGGCCAGAAATTCTCCCGTGTCCTCCATCCTGGACGAAAAAAAGTCCAATGAATCCAGCTTGCTCAAGGAAGAATTCATTCTTGCCAACCTGTGAATATGCCGCCGGGCCGGCGATGGTATCGCCTCAAAAAGAATGCCGAACCCCATGCTCAAGGTGACCTTGACCGGATCGGAACGTCCGGGAACCATCTTTTCAACCATGCAATCATCGCGACGTCGCCACAGAACCCACCCGATGGCTTCTATGTTGGCCATCCCCGGCAAGGGAAAGGTCAAAAGTATCCGGCTCAACAATGGAACGGTCGGGCCGGTGATAAAAGCCCCGTTGGCGCTCAAATCCCGAACCATGCCCTGCAGGGTCTCACCGGATTGTTCAGGATTAGGGTGAACTCTCTCGTACACCTCCGCCAATTCCTTGGGCATATCCAGAACTTTCGCAGGCAGAACCTTGTATGTTGCAGGCAACGTGACATACAATCTCGGCGAACGGCGTCTATCTTTGGTGTCATCCATCTCGGCGTCCTCGTCAGGAAATCCATCAGCAACACTTCCAACCATCAGAGGATAGGAAACGTAGGCTCTCGTGTCCATAAATAAATCCATCTATCCGGATTCGTTCATAAGGGAAGATGGAATATTTATGATAGTATTGAAAAAAATGTTTTGGAGCGACAGGAAACCGGTGAACGGAAAAGTCGAAATAAACCTGGGTAGGCTTTGCAACCTTGAGTGTGTCTTCTGCATGAGCAGCGGTTCCCGGAACATGGGCGGAGATTGGATGGAGAATTACGAAGCAGCCGTCCGGGAAATGCAGTCACTTCGAACGTTCGGATCCGAAGTCGGCTTTCTGGGCGGTGAACCGACAGCCCATCCAAGAATAGTCGATTTGATTAAAGCCGCTGCAAAGATGGGTTATAAAAACGTGAGTCTCTGCACCAACGGCGTTTTATGTTCAGATATGAAAGCAGCTCGTGAGCTGGTTGAAGCCGGTCTGACGAGAGTGACTTTGTCGATTCACAGCCACCGCGCCGACATTGAAGATGTTCTTACGAACCGCGAAAACTCTTTTCGGAGAAAAGAACTGTCCGCAAAAAATTTCGCGGATCTTTATGAAAAGGGATGGTTGCAAAACCCGCCGGCTATCAATCTGGTCGTTCACAAAAAGAATTACAGATCCCTGAAGGATTTCTTGGATTATTTTTCAGAGCGGGGAATCCGCGAGTTCAGGTTCAACGGACTTCGCCCGGAAGGACGAGGGAGAGAAGCCCGCGCATACTTTGTGCGCTACAGCACTGCAGCAGGCCACATTCTGGAGGCTGTTCTCCACGGTTGGCAACGCGGTTTCAGGGTTACTTGCGGCGGATTTCCGCCTTGTGTCTGGCCGAGGACGGTTCATGCAAGGCAGGATGTGGTAAAACGTTTGTGGGCTGATCGCTCCGAAGTTGCCCGCATGGTCTCAGAGCATTCGCCCTGCACCGAACCCGGGCGTTTTTCGTGGGATGATATGCGTTGCGAAGCGCTGAAGACAAAACCCCGCTCCTGCTGGAAGTGTCGATTGACGGATCTTTGCGAAGGAATCTGGATTTCCTATGCGTCAATTCACGGGCTGAGGGAATTTCGTCCGATGGAGTAGGCAAGTGAAAGAAATGGAAAATCAACGATCACCTGCTTTACCGAATAAGGGAAAAGAGCCGATCAATAAGGGTACCGAAAAGGGGGTTGGGTCAAAACCGGTCCTGTTCCTGGATGTAGTGGGTCGCTATTTTGATGAAAATTTTCTCCGCACAGGAAACATGGCCCTTTCCGCCGCCATCAAGGCCGCGGGATTCGATACTACATTGTTGACCGTCAAAGAAGACGATGATCCCGAATGGACAGTCAAAGCAGTCGAGCAGATACGCCCGCGGATTATAATGGTATCCCTGTTTTCGATCCTTTTCGTGGCTACATCCAAGGTCCTGCAAAAGCTCCGAAAAAAACCGGACACATTGGTCATCGCAGGGGGGCATCACGCCACTTCCGATCCTGAAAACACGCTTCGTCTGGATGGAGTGGATCTCGTGTGCGTGGGTGAAGGGGACCTGGTAATCCCCCGTCTGCTTGAACATTTGTCAAAATATAAAGATCGGAAAAGCTTCTTGAATGCATTGCCGTCCATTAGTGATCTCCCGGGAATCCGGTACATGGACGAAGACGGTAAGGCGATTGACACCGGTCCAGCGCCGCGGGCCGCGGATCTTGATTCTTTACAGTTATGGGACAGGGATCTCTATCCAAGTCCATTCATAGAGGATAACAGTTTGCTGAAAATGGGACGAATCATGCCGGTCTATTCCGGAAGAGGTTGTCCCTACAGTTGCAGTTACTGCGCCAACTCGGGATTGCAGAACCTCTACGGAAAAGAAGGGCATGTCAGGCAAAGATCGGTGGAAAACCTTGTCCAAGAATTGGCTCATCTCAAGCACGAGAGAAAAGCGGAAATTTTCTTTTTCTGTGACGAACAGTTTCTGCTGTCCAGATCATGGGCGCGCAAATTCGCATCTCTCTATAAGAAAGAAGTCAACCTGCCCTACGTCATCATGACTTCGCCGCAAACAATAGATGAAGAGTCTTCCAAGATCCTCCGGGAATCGGGTTGCAGTTACGTCAACATGGGCCTGGAATCCGGCCACGAAGATTACCGCCGGACCATGCTGGGAAAGAAATTTTCCAACCGGCTTTTCCTGGACGCTGTAAAATGGTTGAAAAAGTCCGGCCTCAAAGTGTGCATCAACATAATGATCAGGCTGCCGGAAGAAACTCTCGAACACGCTCTGGCCACCCTGGACGTTTTGGCTCGGGCTGAAGCCGATCAGGTGGAAGTCTGCATCTACAATCCTTTCCCATCAACCCGGTTGGCCGACCTGGCCCGCAAAAAGGGTTTGCTGGAAGAAGTCCGGTGGAGGGAACTGGTGGAGGAATCGAAGCACCAGCAGACAATAAAGGAACGGAGAATTCTCAGGATCGGCGAAGATAGATTTCAAAGAATCCGCGTTTCGAAAATGACTGAAAAAGAGTACCGGTGGTATTCAAACGCTGTTGAAGCCTATTTTTGGAACGTGGACATGCGTTTTGCATGGAACCATCACAGCCCGCCTGAACTTGTCCCAAAGAAAAACAAAAAAGTGCTTTGGGTGGGCCGCAACTCTGAATCCCGGCGGATCCTCGAATACATAAACGAACTTGAAATACATAGCTTTGATCAAGCTCCCGAAAACAAATCAATAGTAGCAAACCCGAACGTAATGAGCTTGTTTTTCCACGAACTGAATCGATTGAATCCTGCCGCCGTTTATCTCAACAACCCTGACGACACCTTGTTTTTATCCGGGACAATAACATCGGGCGGCCGCCTTTTTTTCACCCCTTATGCAGCCCTGACGCACCATTCCGGTTCCCCTGAGTTTCTTTCACTAATCGGCATTATGGATCCGAATCTTTTCAGCGGAGAACTGCTTACGTGGATCAGCCACACCATGAGATTCCAACAGGTTGAAAGAGACGAAGGAGAAACCAGGGATGACATGAAGAAAACGAAAAAATCCGGAGCGGAAAGCAGACCCGAGATTTTTTCGGAGGTGGAAATAAGGAGCGCCGGACGGAATTCCTTTTTGATTGGCGCCCTCATAACCTCTCATCTCTCCAGAGTGTTGCACAAGTCGACCGGATTCAAAATTTCTCAAACCTCGCACGGCTGTGTTTTGGAAGTCGAAACAAGCGAACGCGGATCAATCAGATGGATTTGCATCATGGACGACGGGCCGGGAAGAATCATGGCATGGACACGAACGCTCAATGTTCGAAAGCGCTTTTCGGCGGAAGAGGTCACCGAAAACTCCACTGCCGCAGACAGGGAAGCTTTATGGAGCAGGGGACCTCACCACGAAATCGTCCTTGCAAAACATGGGAACAAGATAAGAAGAATGGAAAAACAAGGACCCGCTTCACATAAACTGGCGGCATCGGCGATGTCCGATTTTGTGCGCAGAGGCGAAATCAAATACATTGACGGAAATGACATGGCGCTTGCAAACACATATCTCGCGGAACTCGAACACCTTGATACGCAACGCGAAAACCCATGCCGTGTCTCACAAAGGTCGTGGCGTTGGCCTTCCGGTTTCCTGGAACACGTAGGCGCGGAAACACTCGTGGACATGGATCCCATCACCAACGATGAAATCGTATTTATCCACTCCCTGCACGATGAGCAACCGCAGCTTCTGAGAGCAACCACAGGGGATATCATGGTTCTGCCTAATCATCCGTCGTTTAGCAAATGGGAACGGGAGGGAGGACCTTTTTACAAAGCATTTGCTGAAGAAAACAGTTTCCTTCCGGGCCAGGGATTGGAGCGGGAAATCATGGAACCGGCTCAGGTTTTTTTGAATGCATGGAAAACTCTATCGAAAAAAGAATCCTGACTTCAGGACGTGGACTCCCCCTTACACACACAAAGAAGTTCCATGGAACACATCTTCTCCAAGAGAGCGTCTACAAGAGATCCTGTGAATTCCTTCTTTAACTCCTTCAAGGTACGTGTGCCGTCCATTGCTTTCAGCATTACGATATCATCCCTCCCGACGGGAAGAACGGCTTCACCCTCCTTCAGCACTGTATTAGTTCCAATACGAGCCGGGGATGTTGAAGTGAGGATTCCGCGGGAAATGAGACCCTTTTCGCGATACTTTGAAGCTTCACACGAAAGTTTTTCAAAGGACACTTTTTCGATCTCCAAACATCGTTGAAGAAAATAGAGCGGCAAAAACTCTTCCCCGTCACCACCACCGGCAAGGGTCACCAATCTCCCGGACACGAGTCCGGGACTTCGCGCGGCTTTCAGAAACCTCTCCAAATCGCCGGGCGGATGACCATCCGGGTCATCGAAAGAGTACAATCCCGGTTGACGGGGGTCGGGCCTGATGTTCCTTATGCCGAAAAAGTTCGGACTCTCAAACACCGGAGTGCCGTCCTGGAGAACAAACTTGTTTACGCGCACTCCATCAACGAACCCGCGGGTCGCTTTCATGAAGCTTATGGTGGCACGGGCATGGGCCGCGTTTTCACCCGGAAACCCGAACATGTAAAAAGCCAGGTTGGAAATTCCAGCGCGGGCTGCATTCTCCAGCACAGTTCCAACCGTTTCCGGATGAGTGCCTTTTTGCATTCTATTCAACACCTCAGGATGAGCCGATTCCACGCCCCAGTACACTGTGGACAAACCGGCTTTCGCCATTTTCTGCAACACCTCCCGGCTGAAACCTTTTTCAGGCCGCGCGGCTGCAGCAAAGCGAACTCCCTCGAGAAGGGGCTCACGAAGAATCATCTCGGCCAACTCCAGGCCGGTTTCCGGATGTAGAGACTCATCGTTGATGGAAAAATATCGGACTCCCATGGTTTTCCGATGATGAATCATCGAAGAAACCACCGACTGTAATGGAACTGATACGGTTTCTCCGCGCTTTACCGCATGACGGCAGAAAGCGCATCGTTTCCAATAGCACCCCCTCGTGGTCCCCACGGGCAACAACGAAAGGGGCGCCATGTACCCGGAGAAATCATGAAAAGAGAAATCCGGCCGCACGGAACGGCCCGGACGGCCGCATGTCGAAAATCCGAGATCCGAGGACGATAGATCTTCAGTTGAAACAACCTGCTCCAATTCACCCGGATTGCCCCACAAAGCGAGTCTCTCCACCAACATGGGCAGCACTTCCTCTCCGTAGCCCCTGACGATCCAGCCGGATGAAGAGAGCTTTGCAAACGCGGTTCGCACCGGCTCAGAATGGAGAAAAAAGGTCGACTGCCCACCGATTACGGTTTGATGCCCGGCTTCCGAGAGACTGCTTACAACCTGTCCGGCAACCGGCTCCCGGGGGTCGGTCACAGAGATCCCAACCCACCTGGTTTTAACTTTCTGAAGCAAACTTTGGATCAATGGGAGCGACCCGCCTCGACCGGAGAATATTTCATTTCTGTTCCATGCAGAATATTCCTTGAGCAGTCTTGCTGTCAAAAGAAGACGATCCGCTGATACAATCGAACGAACATCCGCCAGTCCGCGTTTGACACCCTTGAAATATGACAACAGCCCATCCGATCCTGCATGCGCCCCAATATCCCGCAAGGTCGGGGCCGGGCAATCAGGACCGGCTTCTTGTTCCATGAATTTCACCCATGTGTCCCTGTTGCACGCGCTCTCGATGTAATGGGGATACATATCCACAAGCTCAAAGGGAATACCGCTTTTTTTCAAGCCGCCGGCCAACAATCCTCCTCCCAACCCGGGAAGGCTGGGAGGAAGATACGCGCCGAACGGAGCAAAAAGATGATTTTCAGTCAACAAGGTAAAAACCGGCGATGGATGAGGCACATCACTTTCGATTCGGGGGATTTCTTCCAGCATGTTCGACCGCGCAGCGCAACGCGTACACACCGTTTCAATCCGTCTATCCGCTGCTACCCGGTTTTTTTCAACAGAGTCTAAGACTTTCCCCAAGGGTTCATCCATGATATTTCCCACGGCCCATTTCGGATCGTAGATTGCAGCCTGGGAACATGGAAAAACCGAGCCGTCCGGATTTATCGTGACATGACCCTCGAGAGGGCACACGAACCCGGTCTTTCGGAGGACCGCTACATTGTACTCGCCCTTGGACCACAGCCGCGTTTCCCGACGCATCGAATCATCCGAAACGATCGAACCGGCCGACGCCGATGAATCCTTGTGGTTCTTCTCCATTCGATGACGCGGAGAATCCTCGAAATCCGGAATCATCCTCAAGGACAGTCCCGAGTTGCGCGCTGCCTCTGTCAGCAAAGGCAAATCATGAAAATAAAATTTTTCCAAATCACTTTCCACCGGCCGCATCCCGCGCATGGACACATTTCCTATGTCCATCACAAGCTGGAAGGAAGCCCGCGTTACGCGTTCGGATGAAAGCAAATCCACTAGCGCTCGAAGCCCGTTGATCGTTTCGGTCGTTACAACCGTCATGGAGGACAACTCACACCCGGGAAGCTCATCTCGTACAAACCGAAGAGTCCGAATACCGTCACTAAATGCACCCGAGCGCCCTCTTACACGGTCATGAACAGTCGGATCCGCGCTGTCCAGAGATACCGTGACCCTACGGGGAGGATTTTCCTCCAAAACCTTAAGCTTGGACGTTTCACTGCAACCGGAGGTAAACAGCACGGTGGTGATTCCACCTTTCTCAAGGGTGGAAAGAACCTCTCCCAACCGCGGATACAACAAGGGTTCACCGCCCCCTATCAGAACTTCGTCAAAACGCCGGCTCTCTGGAAACCGCAAAATCTCTTTTAACAGCCCATCAACTTTTCTGAAGTCCAAGGTCTTGTTTCCATAGAGCCCCCGCATAGCGCACACTGCACAACGATTGTGACACACGGCAGATGGGTTGAGGACAAGCAATTTCATCATGATTCCCGCAAACGACCGCTAGAAAAAAGTGTCCATTGCAAAACCTCCCGCTCCAACCGTTTCATCGCGAAGCATGGAGCCGAGCCGATCCAGGCGTTTTCCCCATCGGCGTGAGGATGCATGACGCTCGGTCAACAAACCCCAGTCACGCGCCGCGTTTCGTTTCAGTGCATAACACGCAGCCAGGATCCGCCCGCTGTTCAAACCCGGCGTCTCGTGCGTTATCAAACCGGGATAGTGAGCCGTTCTACTGTGAGTGGTGGTTGAAAAAACAAGATAATCCTCAAAATACCTTTTTAACGGGATGACTCCGCTGGAGGGCGCGTTCTTGAAAGCAGGGGTCTGCGGAAAAAGAATCATGGGGGTTATCCATCTTGGAGCCGCGCCCGCTTCCATGGTCGAACGTAAAAACCGGGAGGTCTTCTCGACATCATCCCATGTATCCCATGGAAGTCCCACCATCCACCAGGTGTACGGCAACAAATCCCGGGATACCAGTGCATCTATGTCATCCAACACATCTTCAGGTGTATACATCCTGCCGGAATCGCGCAATCGATCCGTTGATCCCGATTCCACTCCCAGGTCCACGGTGACAAGATCAAACGGACCCGCGGCCAAAACATCCCAGGCGCTTGAAGAATATGCTCCTGGTTCGGTAAACAGGTTCAACTCTCGAAGTCGCACCCCGGCCGAATGCAAAGCTTCGACGAATGCAATAAGGGGTTCATCGCCCAGAATGAAGAAAGGATCCTGAATCGTGATGATGTTCCTTCCTTCGGAAACAAAACGCTTGACGGCCTCCACAAGCCAATCGGTGGAATGCGCGCGCAGATTGCCATGGGCCGCATCGCAAAAACTCCGGGCCTCCAGGCAGTATGAACAATTGCGGGGACAATGCCCTCTTACAGTGGAAAGGGCTCCAAGCGAGTTATTCTGAGAGTTCGGATTCGGGGGATTCAACGCGCTGTACCCATACAAGGGATACAAGTCGGGATCCTCCGGAAACTCACCTTGAACAATCTCTCCCCTCTTCGCCTCAAGACGACTTCGCTCTTGCTCTAAAAGCCGAACCAAAGCTGTTTCCGCGGGGCCTCGAACCACAACGTTGAAAAGGCTACCATAGGAGCGGGCTATTTCACGCGAAAACAAAGAGGCGTGTTGTCCACCCAAAACAATGGGAACATCCGAACGGGTGCGGATGAAATCAGCAGTCTCCAGCGCGCCGAGAGCCGTGTGTACCCAGTTCATGGACACTCCCACGAGAGCGGTCCGCTCATCCAGCGCACGGGCCAGCAGCTCGGCGCGTTCTTTTGGGTCAAGCGCTTCATCGCCGAGATGGAGAAGGGTGACATCAAAGTTTTTCTGTTCAAGATAAGCCGCAATGGAGAGAATTCCCACCCCCGGGTAACCCGAAGGAAGCGCTCCCCTTGTCCCGGCTGGTTCATGGAACCTTCGCGGCGGTTGAACAAGAAGAACTTTTTTTGCCTTTTGTCCGGTATGGCCTGAACCCGAACGCGCATGGACACTTCGTAAAACTTCCCGAAGCGCTTCGTCTTCCCTCCCGGTTACCTTGGTCCGGCTCAGTCGATCGTAAACCTTTTGCACGACTCCGTTTTGGAAACGATATGGAAAATGCGGAGCATAACCTCTCAAAAACGCGTCCCACTCTCCGTCCGGGGTGATGTCCATCAAAAGCCCTTCTTTTCGGGCCTTATCTGTAAGAACTGTTCCCGGATAGAGCCTCAGCTTCGTCAGGGGATATTCCCGCCTCAGTTCGGCAAGTTCTGTTTCCCCCGAAATACTGAGGTTTTCCTCGAGATCTTCAACAGTGGTCCAAGGATTGAAGAGTATAAACCCGTGGGAACCGTATCGGGTCGAAACAAACCCACTGCACCGGGTTTCAAGATCTACGAGTTTCTCCGCCGCCTCCCTTACCATGGATGACGAAATGTTTTTGCCGAGACGCTGCAGTTCCGGATCAGAAAAATTTTCCAATCCCACGAGGTACGCGTGAAGCCGCGCCCCCCTCGAGGCCGCGCGTTCGGCGGCTCGCTCAACATCACTCCAGTTTTTCAGCAAATCGTCGACACGGGCCTGGAAAAGAAGGTCCAGCCCATTGATATCATGCCCGGCCGCATCCACCAGAGATCCGCACCACGATACGAAATCAGCCGCGTAAAAAAGAATCTCATTCACCCGGGGGGTTTCTTTCCGTATGCGCTGAATCTCGCAAACACATTTATCTACCGGATCATCAAACGTTTCTCCAGGTTCCGGTATGTAGAAAACGTCGGCGCAAAAAAAGCAAGGCGGTTTCCGGCTGCACAACCGGCCGCACAAAATCGTCTCTCTGCGGTCCCTGCCGGTAAAAGGATTGTCCACCGGGAAAAAAGGATCACTGATGCATACACCCTGCTTTTTCGCCGGAACCGCATCCTCCTCCAAAAAAGATATCACCGAACCAATGTCCGCGGACGGGATCTGTAGCGACGCACCACTCTTTTTTCCGGAAGGGTGGTTCAAGAGACAAATAGTCCGGGCCGGGGCGACGCATTCCACGATTTCCCGTGGAACCCAGCGGTCAAAAACCACCACGTCCGCGCCTCGTGAAACGTTACTCACTTCATCTATCCATTTTCCGAGGCCAAACCTGAATTCCGAAAAGTTTCTTCCTTCAAAGCCGGACTTTCGTGGAACCCGGACTCGGTGAAAAACCACGTGATGTCCGCGCCAACGGATGCGGGCCGCGGTCCTGGACAAAAAAACATCGGGCGCAAATCCGGTGTCTTCGTCCCGAAACTGAACCGCTGCTATTGTGCGATTCTTTCTCTCTCCTCCCCGAACAGCTTCACCGTGTTTTGTAGTCGTAACCATGGATGAAGCTTCGCCAACCGATTCACATTCGCCGGCCGAAATTGGTCGGGAAAGTTTTTCCTCGTTTTGGATCATCACGGGTCGATTTTCCAATGGAATCGAGGCGACCCATTCGGCGAGCGTATCACCGGGGCAATCGGTTTCTTGAAGCAACTCTCGAATTCGGGCCGACAACTGCAGAAAACCCGGGTCTTGCGAGGGGGAAAAAATCAACTCCCCGCGCGCGGTCATCTTGAAAAAATGTTTATCGTCCCATATCACCAATCGATGATCCAGGCATGCCTGGAGTCTCCCGACCGGTATCCCTAGTTTTGCCGCACATTTTTCCGCCAACCTGGAAGAGTTTCTCAGAGTTGCAGCGCAATCCAACCTGCATGGAATGTGAGATAAAACCGGATTCAGGCCGAAAACAGAGCGAGTAAAGACCGTCGCGCCGAAGTGGGAACGGGCGTGTTCCTTCGTGGCCTGAAAAGACCGTTTCAAAAACAAAAGATCATCAACTTCATCATCGAACCGGGAGAAAAAATCCACACAACAAGACGGATATCCGAACAACTCACCGAGTTGGATCGAGTATCGCCGTCGAAGCGCGCCCCGGGCGCCGCTGACGCTCCTTCGCAACGATAACACCTTGAGCGCGGTTTCCGGATCGCTCGCTACAACAACAAAATTGCGCTGTCCGGAAACAAGACTCTCCACCCCTGGCGCGCCCCCTCCGGGTCGCTCAATTCCGCCGCAACCTGCTTCGTCATGACCGGCCAGGGTATAAAGCCCCGCGCAGAGTGCCATCCGCCTGCATTCCGCAGCCCAACCCGGCGACAATCCTTCCAACATGGCGGCCGGGGCCATGGATTCGGCCACCTTGAGTATTTCCGGATCCGCGTTGGAAACCTCATCCATGACATTTCCCCCGCCCGGCCGGATTTCCGCCAATAAATAATGTTTATGGCCGAACCACCTGTTTTTCTCCAATCGGGGATTCACCGACGCCCCCTTTTCCATGGCCATTCACCCATTATTCTCGGTTTCATCCCTCACAATTCTTTCGAGTGTCCAAAATGACGTCTCTTCGACCACACAAGCGTTTTTTTTCCGTGCCTTCGGATAATGCTGGCACCATGCCGTACATTGCCTGCAAAGTTCCACTTCGTCAAACCGCTCTTCTTCATGGATACGTCTGAGTTCCCGGGATTTTTCCAGCAGTTCCTGCAATGAAAAGGCAGGCCAAGAGCCGAGATTCCATGTTTCCGCTCGTCCTCCGGCCAAAGCCTGTCTTGCCGGCCCGCAATTACTTTTCATGAACGCGTGTTCAACAGCAGCAGGCACACAGGGAAAAGTTCTACCATCGGCCATCAGGTAAAGCTCTTTACACGGCGACATGCATGGCTTTCGCTGTCCCAATGGTCGGCGTGGATTACGAGTCATGATTCCTCCGCCCGGCGCCGCTCGTTCCAGGAAAGCGTTTACTATCACTCCGTCGAAAAGCATTTCCCGGTCTTCCATGAACTTTATCAACCTCTCAATGTCTTTTGCCACGCCTCTTCGAGCAATTACCCCGACCAGGATACGGGTCGGGACTCGCCGCCCTGAGCACGCAATGTCTTTTCGCGCATGGAGGAGGCCTGAGAGGTTTTCCAGAACCCACCTGTTATCACCTCCGCTGATGATACTTGAATAATCGGTAACGTTCAGGCTGACGATGATCGACCTCACACCAGCGTCCAAGAGTTCCCTCGATACATCCCCGGCCAGGGATCGTGCGCTTGTGGTAACCCCTACATCCAATCCGGATTCTCCGGCCAATGCAGCGTAACGCGCAACATCGGGATGCAAAAGAGGTTCATCTCCAAAACCGAATTTCAATTTGCGGACCGACATGTTGCGCATTTCAGTGATCAAACGTTCGAAAACATCCAAGGGCATAGGACGAATCCCATCGCATTCACCCCTCCTACCCGGCTCGATAAAATCCCTTGAAAAATCGTGGAATATGCATCCGGGGCAGGACAACCGGCAATCTCCGGTAAGGGACACGAACACGCACTCCAACCCGTGGGAGGCTGAAACGGATTTCCCGCCGTCAGGATACCGGTCCGAGCGAAGATTGCTCTTCATCCTTGATCTTCCATACGATCCGCGAATCCCATCGTGTGCAGTCAGGGGGCAAGAGGGGGAGCTCGTCTTCCGAAAGGCCCTTCTGTGCTTTTGCGTTCCCGCCCCGATGAAACCGAGCGTTTTCTCCTGCCGCCGCTTCCGCGCTTAACCCTCTTTTTTCTCCTGCGGCCGGATCCCCACTTTATGACCTCCACCCTCACATCCACTACTCCAGCGCGCAACATGTTGAGGCGGGAGGCCGCAGCGCGGCTGAGGTCGATTATTCGACCCTTTATAAAAGGGCCCCGATCATTTATCCGCACAACCACGCTTCTGCCGCCCGATTTCCGCGTCACGCGCACAATGGTGTGAAACGGCAGTTTTCTGTGGGCCGCGGTCATTGCATTCATGTTGTAGCGTTCCCCCGACGCGGTCCTCTTACCGTGAAAACGTCTGCCATACCACGAAGCTTTTCCATTTTGGACAAACTTCCTCCCCCCTCTCCCCCGTGCTTGTGGTGTTGTAGATGAGTTGCCGGAACCCTGCACTCCGGAAGCGCCGGCACATGCAAACAATCCGGAAACCGGCAACAAGCAAATCACTGCTGCATATCTCATTTTTTCCACGATGGAGCACTCCTGCAAAAACTTCACAATCCCCTTTCTACAGTATGTATTTACTCAAATCATGATCTTCGACCACGTCGCGAAGCTTCTCATGGACGTAATCATCGGTTATTGGAATCTTCCGACTTCCCAGCTCCGGAGCTTCAAAAGAAAGCTCTTCGAGCAAGGTTTCCAAAACGGTATGAAGCCGTCTCGCGCCGATGTTTTCGTTCCGATCGTTGACCCTGGAAGCAATGTCCGCTATCGCCCTGATCGCGCTGTCACTGAACGTGAGTTCAATGCCTTCGGTGGCCATCAACGCGGTGTATTGCTTTGTAAGTGCATTATCCGGTTCGGTTAGAATCCGGACGAAATCTTCCGATGTAAGCGAGTTCAATTCCACCCTGATGGGAAAGCGGCCTTGCAGTTCCGGAACAAGATCCGACGGTTTTGCCACGTGAAAAGCTCCGGCCGCAATAAAAAGAACGTGATCGGTGCGGACATGGCCGTACTTGGTCGTAACCGTCGACCCTTCGATTATCGGAAGCAGGTCCCGCTGAACCCCCTCGCGGGAAACATCCGGGCCATGGCCTCCCTCACGACCGGCTATCTTGTCCAATTCGTCCAGGAAAATGATTCCCGAATCCTCTACCAGCTTGATCGCCTTTTTTACCACCTTGTCCATGTCCACAAGCTTCTGCGCCTCCTCCGCTGTCAGCACCTCCAAAGCTTCGGGAACCCGCGCTTTCCTGACCTTTCGCCTGCCGCTCATCTGACCGAAAATCTCTCTCATGTTAAACCCCATCTCCTCGACACCTGCACCGCTGAAAATCTCCACAACGGGATTCTGAACATCCGAAGTCTCAACCTCGACCCGTCTCTCGTCCAACTTTCCGGAACGCAGGAGCTTTCGCAATTTCTCACGCGTCTCCCCCTGCGTACCGGATTCCGGAGCGTCCGGTGTGTCGGTATAACTTCGATTACCCGCCGCCTGGGGAGGAGGAAGCATCATGTCCAGGATGCGCTCCTCCGCTGCCTCTTTGGCCCTGGGCAAGACCTTCTCTCGCTCTATCTCTTTGACCAGGGTGACTCCGATTTCCGTCAAATCCCGGATCATTGATTCCACGTCGCGACCTACGTATCCGACCTCGGTGAACTTGGACGCCTCGATCTTGAGAAAAGGCGCCTGGGCCAACTTGGCCAACCTGCGTGCCACTTCCGTCTTGCCCACCCCGGTGGGACCGATCATTATTATGTTCTTCGGGGCGATTTCATCCCTGAGGTCTTCCGGCACCTGTTTTCGGCGCCAGCGATTTCTCAAGGCCACGGCGACCGCTCTTTTGGCCTTGTTCTGCCGTATTATGTATCGGTCAAGTTCCTCCACTATCGCTCGAGGGGTCAAAGCATCGTCACTTATGGCTTTCATTTTTCCAATCTCCATATTATCAATCCCGGCCTCCCGGATCGTCCAAGCTGACTTTTTCCAGGGCAATTTCGCTGTTGGTAAACACGCAAATCTCCGCGGCCACCTTCATCGCTTCGCGTGCAATATTTTCCGCATCCATTGATGTGTGGCGCATGAGAGCACGCGCCGCGGCCAGCGCATAGCTTCCTCCCGAGCCGATCGCGGCCACCCCTTCTTCGGGATCCAGCACATCACCGGTTCCCGAAATCAAGAACATGCTCTCCCGGTCCGCCACGAGCAACAAGGCTTCCAGCCTTCGAAGGACCTTATCGGTACGCCAATCTTTGGCCAACTCGACCGCGGACCGTTTCAGGTTGCCGGAATACTCACGAAGCTTTCCCTCCAGTTTTTCAAACAATGCCAACCCATCCGCCGCGGATCCGGCGAACCCCACCAGGATCCTCCCGTCCATAAGCCTGCGTACCTTGTTTGCGGTGGCCTTTATCACCGCCTGGTTCATGGTAACCTGGCCGTCGCCTGCAATCACCGTATCGCCGCCTCTGCGCACTGCCAACACGGTCGTACTTCTGAACTCGGGTCTGAACTCGGGCTTGTGTTCATTCATCATCGCATGTCTTTCCTTTTCCGGATTTCTTCCCGCTCTCGGGGGAAACGAGATCGGCCCTGGGATGGGCGCGATCGTAAGCTTTCATCAAATGCGCTATTCCAACGTGCGCATATCGCTGCGTGGTTGAGAGGCTCGAATGACCAAGCAAATCCTGGATGGTCCGCAAGTCCGCCCCCGAATCCAACATGTGAGTTGCATAGCCATGTCTCAGCGCGTGTGGACCCGCGTCCGAAGGCGCTCCCGCGTGCGGCCGGTAACGCTCCACTATTTTCGCCACGCTCCGATCCGAAAGCCTCCCCCCCCGTGCATTCAAGAACACTGCATCAGGGTCGGCTTTGCCGGTCCGGGGATGAACAAGAGCCGGCCTTCCCCGCCCCAGATACTCCTCCAGAACTTTCAATCCCGTCCTTCCGAGGGGAACCACTCTTTCCTTCGCACCCTTTCCTCTCCTGATCTTCAACAAAGCCTCGTCCTCTTTCTTTTCCACGTCTTTCATATCCAACCCGACCGCTTCGGATCTCCTCAGGCCCGCGCCGTAAATTGTTTCCATCAATGCTCGATCCCGCAATCCAAGGGGAGTATCCTCATCAGGCGCGGTCAGCAATTCAAAAGTCATGTCCACATTCATCACCGAGGCCAATGTTTTTTTTCTCTTGGGCGACATGACGAACTCGGCCGCGTTGCTTTCAATCACTTTCAATCTCACCAGGTACCTGCAAAAAGTACGCAAAGCCGAAAGCTTCCGCGCGACCGTACCGGGATCGTTCACACCGAACAGCGAAGCAACATAAGAACGCACCATCATGATGTCAAGGTCGCCGGGTTTTGCCGGGCGGCCCAACCTGTTTTCCATGAAGTCGATGAACGCGTCCACGTTTCTCTTGTAGGCCCTCACCGTATGAGGAGATGAGCGCCTCTCCCATTGGAGATGCTCCCCGAATCTTTCGTTCATTTCCCGCAACCCGCCGGCCCGTTCTGACTCCTTTGACAAATCACCCATATCCGAATCCATTTCTTCGCAGTCTCATGTCATGCGCAAATCCTGAAAGAGAAGATAACACGGAGAAATGAACAAAGCCAAAAAAGACCCACCGGAAAAATCCCGAACAGTTAGCTCCTCCCCCTCCTCCTCTCCCTCCTCCTCCTCCCCCTCCTCGCCGTCCCTCATGCGGATTTTTTACCACTCATACATATTCACCATCCATTTTACCACCGTCCGACCCCGTTCAAAAAAACAGTAAAAATCACATTTTCCACAAATTCTACAACAATCAATACCATTCATAATGTATAGTTTATGCCAATAATGCTGTTGATAAACGAGATCTCGGTCCGGCAACATTCTTTTGAAAAAAAGATCTCAAGCCGCCTCACCGGTCACGGCTGCGAAGCCCAACACACCGCAATCACTGATAAACCAAAATGTGAGCCGCCCAAAAAAACAAAAGAAACAATCAAAAAAGTCGTTGACCTTTGCAATCAACCGGTTGTAAGCTTTGCTTCGGCGGATTTGTAAACAGCCAGGAAGAGGAGGACGTCATGAAAGACCGCAATCGCTTTCCCATGAAAAAAACCACCGCTCTATTATGGACAATTTCTATCCTATTAGGGGGGGGGGTAATTCGGCCTTAGCCGATGCACTTCCTCTTCATCAATGTGCCCTGAAACTCCCATTCGAAGCCGTAAGGGCGGAAGTGGAACGAATGGCCATCGACCAGGTCCACGGACATGTAGAATACTTAATACACCCTGCGGACCCCAAAAAATACAAGATCACCCTCACGCATAAAAAGACGACCTATTCAGTAACTCCCGGCTATTACCAGGATGAGAATCCCGATTCATCCGACGACGACCGGGTCAGATTCAAAATCGAAATAAAGCTTTTAGTGGAGTGGAGGATTTCCCCCCGCAGAGGATATATTTATCTTTGGTCGGATACATTCAACGTTCACTTCTCTTTGAGATTTTTGAACTGGGATGATGGAGATGCCGACCCGCCTTTCCTTCATTCTTATGATTGTTCCGTGGAAGACGGCGACCCGATAAACTTCGAAATAAGTAGTTTCCCCAACGTGGTGGTCGAACACGTCGGTGTTTCCGATGTTTCAGCTTATGAAGGGACGATAAAGAGCAAGGTGAGAGAAGCCGGATTTACCAGGTGTGAAATCCAAAGAGACATTGTAGAGGCTTTTGATCCCTTTTTCGGAGCAAACAGAATAGAAATACCGGGTGTAGAGATACCCGACGATTTTGACTTTTATTTTCGCGACATCTGGATGTCGGCCGGCGACATGCTTGTTTCGGACGAACATCTTTTTTTCCGGCTTCCTTGCGTGCCCACAAGAGAAACAGGCCCGATCGGAGGCCCGGGATGCACGAACATCGTTTCGGAAGGATATCATGGCTGTGAAGGCTTCTGGAAAAGAACGGATTTAGCTTGGGCTTTCATGAGTGCCCCCGGACGACTCATGGATTTTCCCAAGGTCGTGGATTATTATCTGAAGACGGACGACATGTACGATCTTTCCACGCTTTACAACCTTCATGTGACCTGCAACCATGGAAATGATTGCTCTGAAACCGGGGACAGCGATGGAGACGGTTTCTGCGACGACATGGATTTTTGCCCCGGCATGGTAACCGGCGCCAACTGCGATCACGACGGCGACGGTTTCGGAGGCGGCGCGTTTACCGAGGGGTGCCCTATCCTGGATAGAATAGACATACTGGTGAAAGAATATGAACTTGAATCTCCTTGGGAATCGGAAAAGCACAGAATGCAGATAGCTCAACTATTATGCGGCGGATGCGACAATTGCCCTCTAGATTACAACCCATCGCAGTTTGATCTGGACGGCGACGGACTTGGAGACGCCTGCGACCCGGACATAGACGGAGACGGAATAAGAAACGAATACGACTGCAACGAATACAATCCGTTCGTGGGCGCGGACAGGGATAATGACGGAGTTTGCGACGAATACATGGATGTTGTTTTATCCGAAGAATTCACCATTGTCGGCAATTACGAAAACTGTGTAGCGCACTGCGAATACACGCAATATTATTATGGTTCCGATTTCAACCTGTCATGGTGCAAAGAAACCTGCAATGTGGACAACTGCATCACCCAGTATTACAATGACGACGTCTACGACAAACTCTGCTCGCACATCGACCACTGCATCAGGGTCGGCGCCACGTTGAACGAAGAAAGCTGCTCGCCGAACGGTCCGGATTATTACCCATACTGCACGTTTATTCCCGGAGAGGGCGGCCAACCCAACCAATGCAGGCCGTACATGGAAGCATGCGCGGATGCATTCGCAAACCCGAACCAGGAAGACACCAGTGGAAACGGAATCGGCGATCAGTGCGACCACGAAGTGGCCGGCAGATTGAATTTCTACCCCTCTTTATCGGGCGCCTACGGTTGGTTCGGCGGCTATTGCACATCTTACGGAGACCAGCAACATATATTGGACTTCTACACGATCGGCGGAGAAATGACCGCGGTGGATCCATACGGAGAACGTCCTTCCCTTACGACCTCAAATGTCAGCCGCGACGGAGTCAAAGCCGGAGCTTGTTACTGCATTTGGCACAACCCGGATGGAAGTTGGGATGAGCGTTGTACC
>SLPX01000225.1 GCA_007131745.1 Myxococcales bacterium | reverse complement strand
GAACTTGACCGCGCTGAAGAGTCTCAACCTTTGGAGAACACAAATCTCGGACGCGGGTCTGGCCAATCTCAAGAACTTGACTTCGATGGAGAGTCTCGTCCTTGAGGGTACACAAATCTCGGACGCTGGTCTGGCGCATCTCAAGAACTTGACTGCGCTGAAGAGTCTCAACCTTCGTAGAACAAAAATCACGGACGCTGGTCTGGCGCATCTCAAGAACTTGACCGCTCTGGAGAGTCTCGACCTTGGGGGTACACAAATCACGGACGCTGGAATTAAGGATTTCCGGACGACTCGACCGGTTGTAGATATTAGTGGACCCTAATGAAGCTCCGCAAAAATAAACGATCCGATTAATCGTTCCTGGGAACTTATTCTTGAGTCAGCCCTTATTGATCAAACCTCTCCAATTTCCTTCCGTTACTATCCGTCGATATCTATCATTCGATATCATATGCTCGGTCTAATTGAAGCGCTGTTTCCAACGCGTGTTCCACAAGCTTCAGCTTCTTGAAAGACAATTTGCCTACAAAGTTTGTCAACATGGGTTTTGGTATACTGACAAGTTCATCACAATGAATCGCGCTATCGTGCTTAAGACCTTCATCAATGCCGACAGGCACCTGGGTTGAAAGACCTTCATAAGAGTTATAAACAGGAGCGCAGATTACCGTCGAAAACTTGGATTCAATGAGGACTTGTCGGCTCACCACAACAAATGATCGATGTTTTTTTGGATCCCGGGATGAGGGGCGTCTGATTCTGTATATATCACCCCGTCTCATATCGGGACCTGATATCCAAGCACGTCTTCCGCCTCATCATTGAGTACATCTGCATTTTTTTCAATGATTTCAAGATCGCGCAACTCCGCCTCTTTTTTCTCCAAATGTTTTATAAACACACGGGTTGCAGTCTCTATGAATTCCGATCGGCTTCTATAGGCTCCGATATGCTCGTCGATGGCCCTTAGTATGTCTTTAGATATAGTAACAGATGTCTTGGCTTTCATACCACCTTTATACTACCTGACATACCCTGTGTCAAAAATACCGCAAACATATCGTCAGAACCAAAGGGAACAGGAAAAAACGGATATGGGCAAAGAGGCTGCTGGAGACCGTTGTGTTGAAGTACACTTGTCCCGGTGTCATTCTTTTTTCTTTATCGCTGGAAAACAGATTCTACTAATGATATTTTTCAAGTAGGGTTTGTAGAAAAGAGACGGACCGATGAGCCGGAAGTACGGCGGGTCCGGATGCAGACCGCTGCAACGCAGAATTGGATTGAAGGGAAGGTTGTTTAGAATGAAAAGAAATTTCACACTCGAATATTGGATCGATGATGAGTGGTTTGTGGGAAGAATCAAAGAAGTGCCCGGAATTTTCAGTCAGGGCGAAAACCTGGAAGAATTGGAAGAAAATATTAAAGACGCTTTTAGATTAATGATCGAAGAGGATTCTCGAAAATTGCTTCGTCCCGGTGCAAAAACCAAAGAAATTGCTCTTGAAGTTGCATGAAAAGAGGCAATTTCATAAGGCAATTGGTAGATAGTGGGTGCTATTTGAAACGTCATGGAAAAAAACATGACATTTATGCCAATCCAAAAAACGGCAAACAAGCGCCGATTCCAAGACATTCCGAGATAAAAGAGAGCTTGTGTCAGTTGATTATAAAACAACTGGAAATCGGATAATAAAACCTTTCATATTACGTCAAACTCGTTGAACGCGCGCTCCCAGGCTTAGAAGCTTCTCGTCGATCCGCTCATAACCCCGATCGATCTGGGTCACGTTGCGGATAACTGAAGTTCCCTCCGCTGCCAGAGCAGCAAGCACAAGAGCGAGGCCGGCCCTGATATCCGGGCTTTCGACATTGGATTGAAGAAGCTGGGTCGGACCTTGCACGATACAGCGATGCGGGTCGCACAAGACAATGCGCGCGCCCATGTTTTTCAGCTTGTCGGTAAAATACATCCGGCCTTCGAACATCCAGTCGTGAAAGAGAATCGACCCTTGGGCCTGCGTTGCGATTACAATCGCTATACTCATAAGGTCGGTTGGAAAAGACGGCCAAGGCATCACGTTGATCTCGGGTATCGAATTATCCAGATCCGATCGGACTTCAAGCGACTGGGACGCCGGAACCACGATGTCATCACCCTCTTCGTTCCAGCTCACCCCCATCCGGCCAAGGACGAGTTTTACCATGCCCAGATGTTGCGGAGCCGCGTCGGTGATGCGGATCGAGCCTCTTGTAACCACGGCAGCGCCTATGAAGCTCACCACTTCGAGATAATCGGGGCCGATCCTGTATTCACCTCCTCTCAGGCGGTCGACGCCTTGGATGTATAGCGTATTGGAACCGATGTTTTCAATGCGCGCGCCCAGAGAATTGAGAAAATTGCAAACATCTTGAACATGCGGCTCGGATGCAGCGTTTCTTATGGTTGTCGTGCCCCTTGCAGTCACCGCGGCCATGATCGCGTTTTCAGTGGCCGTAACGCTCACCTCGTCCAAGAGAATATCCGCGGCCTTGAGGCCTTTCGCTGCAAAACAAAGCTGCTTCTGGGTTCGGTTGAAAGAAACCTGCGCTCCCAGCCTGGACAACGCAAGAGTGTGGGTATCCAAGCGTCTCTTACCGATGATGTCTCCACCCGGCGGAGGAAGCTGGCACCCACCTGTGCGGGCCGCCAGGGGACCGGCCAGAAGTATTGACGCCCGGATGCTTCGGCAAAGCTCAATGTCCAGCTTTTCATGGTCAAGGTTCTTTGCATGAATCTTCCATTTGTGGGGTGTGATCTCCTCGACGGTCGCGCCGAGACTTTCCAAAAGCGCCCGCATGGTCTGCACATCTCCGATGCGGGGAACATTGTCGAATATTACCGGCTCGTCGGTCAGCAGACTGGCCGCCAACAGGGGAAGCGCCGCGTTCTTGTTTCCGGATGGGGACACCCTGCCGCTGAGAGGTATGCCTCCTTGAATAATGAACTCACTCATATCCTGCCTCCTTCCGGACCATTTCTACCAGACCCCGTCGACTATTTGAATCAAATCCTGGACTAATTACAATCAGCGTGGGTTTGCGCGTCTTGTCTTGCGCTTAACTTGACAACATACAAGCTTTGTATGTACAAATTTTGTATAAAAAGAAACGGTTCTTCTGATCCACAACCTGCTTTATCAAAGGCTTAGTCATGAGCACCAAGACAGTAAACATATCTTTCCAGGATAGCCTGTTGGCTGATATCGACAAGATCGCGCAGTCAGAATCACGCTCACGTTCCGAACTACTCAGAGAAGCGGCGCGGATGTACATTGAGCGGAAAAAGCGTTGGAACAAGATATTTGCATACAGTGCAGCAAGATTAGCGCAGAATAATCTCACAGCGGCTGATGTCCATGCCGAGATTGAGGCACACCGAAGGACAAAGAAGCAATCTAAAAAAGCCGATATTATAGATGGATCACAGCAGTAAAAAACGATACAGAATAGTTTTGGATACTAATGTGTTGATTTCAGCCATTGTCTTCGGCGGAAAGCCTCGGCAAATCCTGGATTCAATCTTGTCCGGTCTGGTGGATTGCTCGCTTTCATCAGCTATACTCAACGAAATAAAAGAAGTGCTGCAGCGTCCCAAGTTCGGGTTTTCTTCAGAGATCTGTCTCCACATAATCGAAGAACTACATGCAGCTTGTGAATTGTGCGAACCGGTGAAAAAAATAGATGTCATTAAATCCGACCCGGATGACAATCGTATCCTTGAGTGCGCCGAGGCTGCAAAAGCGCAATTTATCGTCTCTGGAGATCCTCATCTCTTGGATCTGGAAGAATACGAAGGAATCCTCATACTTACACCAGCAGGCTTCATCAAGAAGTATGAGCTGATCAAAAAGAAAAATCCAAAATGATGCGGCCGTCCAGTGCCCAAGCGCCGCATCCTTTGCTGAACACGCGAAAGGGATTAATATCTATTTCAGATATTTCAGGATAATCCGAAAGTAGCTGAGACAATCTCAGGATACCTTCCACTACTGTATCGATATCGCGGGGTTTGCTCCCCCTGGCGCCCATGAGCACGGGAGCAGCCTTGAGATCCATGATCATTTTGTGCGCCTCCGCCCTTGAAATGGGAGCTATACGCCTTGATACTTCGGAAAAAATCTCCACGAATATCCCGCCCATGCCTACCAAGACCACGGGTCCGAATTGCTTATCTTGTTTTCCACCCAAAATGAGTTCTGATCCGGGTTTTGCCATGGGTTGAACAAGCGCGGAACGAACCTTGGCCTCCGGCGCATGTTCTCTGATTTTTTCCATCATCTCAGCATACGCGTTCCTGACCACTTCCGCGGATCGAAGGTTGAGCTGCACACCCCCGATATCACTCTTGTGGGAAATCTGTTCGGATACGATCTTGAGCGTCACCGGGTATCCGAATTCCTCTGCGGCCGAAACGGCCTCTTCTTCGCTTTCTACAAGGCGTGAACTTATCACGGGTATTCCGTATGCATCCAGGATATCCAGGGATTCCAGCAAAAGCGGATTCCTGTTTTCATCCCTGCAAAGATTCAAAACGGTTCGAACCCTTTCCTTATCCACGTCCAGACCGGGAGGCAGGCTGGGAAAACCCACTTCCACGTCATGCCTGAAATCCCTGGCCAGGGAAAGCGCTGTCACGGCTTGCAAGGGATCGGTGAAAAGCGGCAAATCATAGTTTTGCTTCAGATAGGACAATTCGTGTGTATCAGTTGCCACGCAGGTCACCACGGGCTTGCCGCATTCAGCAGGCAGATCGGTCAGAGTTTCGAAGAGCTTGCGCGATGCATCTCCCTCGGTTTGGGATACGTAAGTGTGCAGAAAAACCAATCCGTCCACTTCCGGCTGAGCAAGGGTTTCACGCACTATTTGAATGTAGACATCCAGGTCGAACAAATCCCCAAGATCCAGTGGATTCGTCAGCTTGATGACGCTTGCCCTGAAATGCTTCTCAATATCCGCAACAAAAGAAGCAGGAAAAGGCGCCAGGGAAAATCCCGCAAGATCGCACGCGTCCGCAGCCATTACCGCGTGCCCCCCCGACCTGGATACCACGGCCAGGTTGTTTCCCGCCAGCCGAGGCAGCGGCAGGACCTTTAGATAATCCAGCAATGTTTCGCTGTCACAGAACCTGGCGATGCCGACCTGTCGGAGAGCAGCGTCCACGACTTCGTCATCGGAGGCAAGCGCGGCCGTGTGGGATGCGGCAATATCGCGAGATAAATCCCCTATACCGGACTTGTGCAAAAGAATCGGCTTCTTTGCCTTCCGTGCCGTGTTCATCAATCGACGGCCGTCGGATATAGATTCCAGGTACATGCATATTATCGATGTATCTTCATCTTCGAGCAGGTATTCAAGAAGATCGTTTTCATCCACATCCGTCTTGTTTCCTATGGATACGAACTTGGATACCGCCAGGTTTTCCGAAGCAAGCAGATTCATGTAGCTGATGCCCACTCCTCCGCTTTGGCTGATAAGAGATATTCCCCCTCGTTTGAATATGTCCTGAAAGGGTGTAAACGGAACCACCAGTCCGTTTTTCAAATTCATGACCCCTATGCCGTTGGGACCTATGAACCTGATGGAATGACGTTTCGCGATCTCTTTTATCTCCTGCTCCAACGTTTTTCCCTTTTCGCTGTATTCCCCGAATCCTGCGCTCTGGATCACCGCCCGGCGGATTCCCTTTGCTCCGCATTCGTCCAAGATCGAAGGCACTGTGCCGGCAGGGGTCAGGATGACCGCCAGGTCCACGCTGTCGGGTATGTCGGATATGGACTTGTAAATCCTCCGCCCGAACTGGATCCCCCCCCGGGGACCCACCAGGTAAATGATTCCATCAAAGCTGAACTCATGGAGGTTATTTACAATGGCCCTGGCCAAATTGCCGGGTCTTTCTGAAACCCCGACCACGGCTATGCTCTTCGGATAAAAGAAATCTCGCATAAAACACCTTCCTTGACCTTTCAAAAGGGGGGAAACTCAGGAAAACTAGATTCGCTTCACTTCGGTGTCAAGTTCATCATGGAAATCCAGGGATCCGGTTGACTTCCTAGACCCACATGTCCCGGCCCCAAGAAATGATCCACTGGAATGAATTTTTTTGAACTGATTTTTGTTTTTCCGAACACTTATGTATTGAAAGCGGTAAACATGACACAAGCTCAACACACAACCTCACGCAAACAAGGATTTTTCGATGGCCTCTGATCGTCTCAGAATTGTTTCGGACAACATCGAAAAAGATGAAGATCTTGTTTTGAGGTTTATTTCCGGAGACGACCCGGCGTTCGCGGATATCTACAACAGATTCGCTCACTACGTTGCCGGCGTTGTTTTCCGAATCCTTGGCCATGACGATGAGACGAATGACATTGTACAAGAGTCTTTTGTCGAGGCTTATTCTTCGCTGCCGCGCATAAAAGAACCGAAAAAAATCAAAGCGTGGCTGGCCACCATAGCGGTACGCCAAACTTATCGCTGCCTTTCCAGAAGAGATCGCCGCCGCCGCGTGCTCAAACAAGCCGCGGACGCGGCAAAATGCGTAGACAGAAGGTATGAAGAATTCGTTGTCTCACTTTACAAGGCAATGGACGAAATTCCACCCAAGTTGAGGATTCCCTGGGTGCTGAATCGTCTGCAGGAAGAAACCATCGAAAACACAGCCGAGTTGTGCAGAGTGTCTGTGTCAACGGTGAAACGGAGAATCAACAAGGCGAATCAGATGATGGAACGGAGACTCGGTCATGAATGAGAAAATCACGGAAGTGCGCCGGGATATCGCACCCCAATGGGACGAAGTACGGCACAGGCGCAACTGGAAAATGATCGAGAAGAGGATTTGCCGCCATGCGGAAGCATCCTCCCGCGCCGAACACAAACGGGACACCCGGTGGTTCATCAAGCCGCTTTTCGCGGCCACATGCGGTCTGGCCGCGGCCGCTGTTTTGCTGATGGTTTTTTGGATACTGAGGACCTCGGATGAAAAACAACCGGTCCATATCTTTCCACAAACAACCCCGGGCTATGTTACCAGGGTGTTTTCTGACGGTTCACACGCAGTGCTGGAAAAACTGGCGAAAATCTCGGTGATTGAACAATCCGAAAAACGCGTCGAAATAAAGCATTCGGCCGGAACGGTTCGCTACCACGTGAAACCGGACAGAAAATCATCATTCGTCGTTAAAACCCCGACAGTCGAAATCCGGGTTATGGGAACCGTTTTCACAGTATCCATGACACAATCCAAGGATGTTTTCGTGAGTGTTGGGAGCGGCAGGGTAATGGTCCGGAAAACAGTAGCCGCAGAAAAAGATGAACCTACTATTTTGGAGGCAGGAGAAAGCGCTCAATTCAGAGCCGACCCTGAGAGAGACGAAAAGCTTCACCCAAGTGACGATGAATCCGAAACCGACGAACCCGAAGACTTGCAAAAAGACGGCCCTGACCCCGGCCCCCCTCCTTCCACTCCGCCCATGCACCCCGAGCGTACAACGGATGTGGACGACTTGCTCCGCCGGGTCGACAACGCGCGCAGGTCGGGAAACAATTCCGAGGCTGCCCGGCTTCTTAGAAGAATCATTTCAAGCGCACCCGGAGATCCACGAGTATCCACAGCCCTTTTCACCCTGGGTCGCGTAGAAACCGCAAGAGGCCGCCATGCTGCGGCTGCGCGGGCTTTCAGGCGCTGCCGTCGAATGACACCCTACGGCTCCCTGGCCGAAGACGCACTTGCCGCTGAAGCGCAAGCTCTACGGGTTGCCGGAAGATCCGCTGCAGCTCAAAAATTGGCTCAAAAATATCTCCAGCGTTATCCTCAAGGCACTCACGTAAAGCAAATGAGGAGCATTTCCGAATGATTCGAAAACATTATTTCGGCCGAATGACGAAGTTGTTCTTTCTAACCGGCGTTATTTTGTATTGGATTCCAGTTGCAAAATCCATGACCAAATCCACTTCCACTGATCTCATCGTAGAAGCTGAAAAATGCCCGGGTTTCTCAGAATCCGAACTCAAACGGCTTATTCTCCTCGAGATCGGGGAAGTCTTGGCAGTCCAATCTCCTGGAAATCCACTGGGGGTGATATTCGAGTGCGCCGATAGGAAAATGAAGCTCACCATCCGGGATTCGTTCACAGACAAGGAAATCACCAGGGTCATTGCCGAACCACCCAAACATCTGCCCGGCAGGGAAAGGGTATCGGCCCTTGCAGCGTCCCAGCTTTTTCTGGCTTCCTGGGCGGAATTGTTCACGCCCGGTTTTCCCGAAGAGAGTTTACCCGCGGATGTGTCCGCTGAAACCATCCGCTCGGCAAAACAATTCGTGGAACAAAGAATCCGCCTGCCTCGAAAAGAACCGACCGAATCTTTTTCTCTTTCGGTGGACGGAACGGTTTCCGTTGTTGACCTTCGCAACCCCTTTCCAATGTATGGTGCCAGAATAACTATTGGTTTTTTTCTTCACCAACGATGGAGAATCTTTGCGAGTATTCTTTTCAGCGGCGGCCGGGCCGAACGTGACGCGGGCAGAGTAGATGTTGTTTCAGGAGGCGCGGCTGTCGGAGCGGCTTTGGATTGGCTGCGCGCCGGGCGTTTTTCCATGAACTCCAGCATCCACATTGCAGGACATTATCTCAGCCTTTCAGGAATGCCCGCGTCGGAATTGTATACGGGATCCTCGTTCGCCAGGATCACCGGTGAAACCTTTATCTCAACCGGCCCGAGAATCCGCCTGGGCCGTTTCAACCTGGGCATGGACGCGGAAGCTGGAATCCTGTTTCCATGGATCTCCGGTTTGGTGAGCGGGGAACCCGCGGTAAAACCCTATGGCTCCGTGTTTCGGGGTGTCTTGGTGTTTGAAACTCTTTTTTGATCAAAGAACGGCTAGGAAAAATCCGGATAAATGCACCTTACAGCATTGTTCGCTTTAGTGACGTTCGAACTCCGGCCTAGACCTTTTTCATGCGACACTCTGTCAATGGAGTTGCAACGGTGACACGAAACAGACGTATCATTCATTATTTCTCAGGTCCAGTTTTCCACTTTCAAATTCCTGATGCGTTGAAATTCCTTCTCGTTATTGGTAACCAGAATTAAATTCCGGCTGAGCGCCTGGGCCGCGATGAGCATGTCCATCGCTCCGATGGGCGTTCCCATTTTTTCCAACTGAAAACGGATATCGCCATAGACATCGGCGGCTTCCAAGTCATAGGCAAGAACCTCAAAAGGCACCAAAAATTCGTCAACCCGAACTTTATTCTTCTTTTGTTGCATGCTTCTTGAAACACCGTATCGCAGTTCGGAAATCGTAACCGCGGATATCCCGATCTCCCCCGGCTCGCACCGACGGCATCTATTAATGACCCGGGGAGTACGATTGTTCATGATGTAAATACACATATCCGTATCAAGCAAATACGTTATCAAGATCCATCCTCCGTTGATCGTTCGGCTGATTTCGATCAATCATAAAAGGTTCGTCATGTTTCATGAGGTTTTCTTCCCAGACATCCCATATGGATCCGTCCTTTGGAATAAGAAGCACCCCCGCCGATGTTTTTTTGACATAGACTTCATTTCCCTTGAACCTGAAGGCATGGGGAAGGCGGACGGCCTGACTGCGGCCGTTAACAAAAATCTTTGCCGTTTTCATGATGGACTCCTTATACCGTCGATATATATCAACCAATATATATCAAGTGTCCTAAAAGGTCAAACCAACCTGATCGATCTCATGGAATCCGGATTGAGGGATTCCAATCATGGAGATCCCGGACGTGGTATAAACCATAATCAATGCAATGCAGATGGATGACAAGATCAATAGCGCACTGCCGGCACCTCATCCGAAACCCGGCCGCCTGTTACGATGGTCAAGGAAGAGCTGCGCGAATCGTATCCGTGCGGCCCTTGCGTATTCCGGAGCCCGAATGAATGAAGTAAATGCCTCTACACTGTTAATAGCTTGTCAGCACAGCTTCAACCGTCTATCCTGAACAAATGATGGAACTTGAAGAAGCTAAAAACCTGCTTGCGGCATTATACCGAAATGGAGTGGAGTATGTTCTCATAGGTTCGATGGGAATGGCTGCACAAGGGCTGGTGCGAGCGACGCGGGACATGGATTTCTTTGTTTCAAGTCGCCGCGACAACATAGAAAAACTTAAAAGCGCGCTGAAGTCGGTTTTCGGCAACGACGAAAATATCGATTTGATAACGCACGATGATTTGGCCGGCGACTATCCCGCTATAGAATATGTTCCCCCTCACGGCCGTTACCATGTAGATATACTGACGCGACTGGGAGAAAACTATCGCTATGAAGACATCGAGTGGGAAGAAATGGAGATGGACGGGATTCGCTGTCGCATAGCCACACCCTCAATGCTTTATCGCATGAAGCTAAACAGTCTCCGTCCCCGCGATCAGGCCGATGCCGCCTGGTTAAACGAACGTTTCAAAATAGAGGTGGAGTGATGAGTGTAAAGAAGTTCCGTTCCGTTGATCACATGCCGGGCCCCCCGCCGTTGGATCCGCTTGATCCCGATAATTTCGTTCGGTTTTTCGAAGTTATCGCGCTGGCGGAACAACTTTGTCCTTTTACTCGATATGAACCGGGGATCAAAAAGTTCCGGTCCGCGGAGCAGGCTTTCATGTCCCGCGAGCAAATCCGGCAAATCCGGGGACAGCCCTGAAATATTCACTTCAACCAACCGGCCCAAGGTCATTTGGTCAGAGACTGAAAATGGGGAGGGAGGAAATCAGAAGTTGTCCCGATAAATCGAAACCGCTGTTTCGGCAGGATCACCGGGTTTTGATTTGTTATGGTGTTTGAAACTCTTTTTTGAATTGTCCGCTTTTTTTGAACCAATCCAACGCTGAATCCGCACTTATGAAGTGAAGCGTGAGACATGTTGACAAAGAGCGTACAAATCGAAAGGAGAGTGGAGCATGATTAAAACAAAACATCTCAGCCGGGCCTTGCTTTTCGCCGCGGTCTTTGTTTTCAACGGATGCAGTGAAGAAAAAACGGTTCTGCATGAAAGTGACCCGTGCGCGGGCCAAAACTGCTCAGGTCACGGCACCTGCGCAGTTGTAGGCGGTGACACTGCAGTTTGCATCTGCGACCCGGGATACAGATCGGACGGACTTTCGTGCGTCCCGTTCCAACCGGGCAATGAATGCGAGGGAATAGACTGTTCGGGCCACGGTACATGCGTGGTGATCCAAGGCGACCCCGACTACCCTTACTGCGAATGCGACCCGGGATATCGCAATGTGGGCGGGACCAACTGTGTGCCCGAAGGAGAGCCCAACGGCGAAGCGTGTCGTTGCGACTACTGGTCCTCGAAAGACGCTTCGGCCTGGATTCCCATGCCCAACCCATTCGGATCCACGCCAAGATACTTCAATATCAATGCCGCATTCAACGGAACCGATACTCTTGCTTTTTTGACCGGAAGCGACGCCACGGGCTTAAGAGACGGACGAGTGTTTTTCGTATTGCGTAATCTGGACGGAAACCCCGTGGGTTCTGATCTGGTTTTGACCGAAGATGGAATGAATCTCATCGGAATCGGCTGGTCAGGAACCCGGTGGGTGGTCGCGTGGTCTGAAGGAGACCCCCCAGAGCCGGGATGCACTTTCTGCGGCCGTTCCAGGACCGGCTCATACATCGCTTTGCTAAACATGGAAGGAAACATCGTCTCAGGACCTAAAAGTCTTGACCCGAACATCAATTACCAGGGAATGACCGTGCAAAACGATAAGATATACCTGGACTATATGTCTTCGGGCAAGGTCTTGGTGCAGACTTTAGATGGGTCTCTGGATCCACTCGGCCCACCCATCGAGCTTTCCACAATGAACCGGGTCGTTGAAATGACTTCTCACGAAGATTCGGTTTCAGTAATTGGCAGAGGTGAACCCGGCACGACCGTCTACCATGCATTGATCCGAGGAAACTCGCTCGTAAGCGAAGTTGATCTGCAACAGATATCAAATGAAACAAACGTTCTGCCGTCCGGCCGCGCTGCCCAAGATACGGGCGGGTTGGTGGTGTGCTGGACCTGGCAGGGAGGCATTTCCTGTAAGTATCTCAACAAGGAAGCCGGCACATCCATGACCCCGGCCTTCCTGGTGAGCCTTGACACAACAGCAGCGTTGGACCTGGCCCGTGCAAGCTGCGCAATGGCGCTGATGACCGGCAGACAGTTTAGCTCCGGCAGTGCAGGATCTTTTCACATGTATCACTTCGACCAGGCCGGAGATGTTCAGGCCGGCACCATTGACCGGCAGTGGATACAGCCTCGAAGAACCATGCGGCTTTTTCCAACCGCGAGCGGCGGCCTGATAAGAATCCTGGATGCGTGCACACAACGCATCGACGATATGCAGGAGGTTTTGATATCCAACCTCATGTGCCGGGAACAACCCGCCCCGGTCGACTGCGACGAGCTGAACGATTTGATGGAGTATTATCAATGCGGTTACTGCACGGACCCGGATTCTACCTTTGCTTGTCGAGTAGCGACCGGAAATGGATTCAGCTCGGGACGTCCGGAGTATACACCTGTTGATTGCGAGAAAATCGATGCGCCGCGCTGCTACGAAGACCTGCAGGAACCACAGGAATGCGGCGGAGAACATTGGCTGATACCTGCGAATTGCTCCATACCTTTGTGAGAAAGAAACACTCGAAATTCGGGAAGCATGGAACAACAGATTGAAAGTTGAGTGGGAGCATGGACTATCGGGTTGTTTCACCCGAAGGGTTAATTCTTCTGAAGTCCTTTCGAAAAATCTGAGATTTTATTCTTTCCAATTCTCTATTTTCAAGTCTTCGATTCTGCTGAAGTGATTCATGTCATTAGTCACCAAAACAAGATTATGTGAGAGGGCAGTAGCCGCGATGAGTACGTCCATGTCATTAATGACATTGCCCTTACGTTCCAGGTTGCCCTTTATTTCTGCAAATATGTCCATTATTGATCTGTTTATATCTATGATAGGAAACAGTTCTGCAATTCGGTAAGTTGTTGCCAAACTTCTTTCCACGTGTTGCGATTTCCTGGCCCCGTATACCAGTTCCCCGTAGGTTATTACTGAAATTGACTTAGGGATATTTGCTGTTCGTTCAAATCTGGTGTTTACGGCAGGATCATTTTTCAAACTGTAGATGATGATGTTTGTATCAATCAAATACGCCATTTGCTTTACCAAATCGCAGGTTTCCTGTTCGACTCTTTTTTATGTCGGAAATTATTTCTTCGGCTTGTCTATCATCACCCCAGCTTCCTGACAAATTCAAGAACTCTTCCGTACTGTTCTTTCTGATTCTGTCCGGCTCCGATAAATATGTTTCGATAATGTGAATTACCTGTTGGCTGATTGACCGTTTGTTCAGGCTTGAAATTCTTTTGAGTTGTTCATAAACCCGGTCGTCGATATCTCTTACCTGCAGAATTGCCATCGCATCCTCCTGTTCTCAGGCTACCAAACAGTGCATGCACTATCAAGCATATTTCATGCACGGTCTCCTGCAGCAGGATAGTTGTCGCCCCTTTTTTTGTCTGATTACCGGTTTCGCAGTCAAGCGATTGGCTACTGAGGATCAACCATTCTGTAACTGGACAGGATCAGCGTATAACTCGATCCCGCGTGTCTGGGTGATTTTGCGCCCAAAAAAGATCTTGCCATGCAGGCTGCATCCTTTGCCGGAATAGCGGTCTTTAGGACCTTTGCCGATGAAACCTTTGCCGACTTGTCAATGGTGATCCTGATGAAAGTCTTTACCGCCGAGCTTCCCGGCGTCTTGGGGAAGCGCTTCCAACAAGCTGCAAACGCTTTTCCAGCGTGTTTTTCCAGAGCCTGGTAAAGATCGATTACATATGGAATCTTCTCTCCCCTCACGTGAATCCAGCCCTCACCTTTTTGAAAAGGAACCAGCTCTACGACGGAATCCCCGGAGCCGGCCCCTGTTTCATAGGCTGTTCTTCGCTTCTTCCAGTAGTCTTGGTAGTATTTAATCTGGCCTTTGAGATCTATGGGCTTGCGGTTTAAGCGCCTGTGCAGAGATGTAAAAACGATACTCGACATATCGTCCGGGTGGGTGATTCCATGCTTTGCAAACCATTTTCCCAGGTTTGAGCCACCCGCCCATAATCCCCAGCAATTCCGCAGCATCGTGCCGAGACCGTGATGATAAATGATCGGATCCTGCTTTCTGAAAGCGTTGATTCCATTCTTTCCGAAAATGCGCTCAAGTTCCGCCATCGCCTCTTCGAGGTTGGAAGGAACATAAGCCTTGCCTTTCTTCACGCAAGTGCCGAACTCCTTGATCTCCGGTTCCACCGCGGACGCTGCCGGATCGCGGCGTGCGGTCGGAGTTATTCGGCCCCCCTTTGCAGATGTCGATAAAACAAACACCGCGGAAAACAAAACCACAGACAACCCAGCCTTGAACATTATCTTTCTCCCTGTCTAAAACCGGCGAAAATCCCTCCGCTTTCGCTCTTTTCTCCATAGCAAAGAACTCTTCACATGACGAGATTTTTCGTTTCCGGGTTTCTCACCACCTTCCCGGGTCAAAGAAAGAACCAAGTCTTTTTGTGGCAAGAGGGGATGTCAATTTGATACCAATTCTTTTTCCCTCTCATCCAAAGGACCGGCCCAAACACCTGGATAAAATGCTAACTGAATCTTGCAATATGTCCACTTCACATCTACCCCCTGACCGGCCGGACTCATAGAAAAAGATATTTGAACCAATTTAAAGGGGAATCCGCACTTATGGAGCAGAGAAATAAATATGTTAAAAACGAGCGTGCAAGACAGAAGGAGATAACATCATGAGAAGTCTTGAAAACACTTTTAAAACTCTGCTCCTGGTCGGCTTTTTAGTTTTTTCGGGATGCAACGACGAAAAAACGGTTCTATATGAAAGCGACCTATGCACGGAAGAAGACTGCTCGGGTCATGGCTCGTGTGCTGTTATCGGCGGCGACACTGCGGTTTGTATATGCGACCCCGGTTATTATGCTGCCGGCGGCGGGCTGGAATGCCTGGCCGCCACCCCTGGAGACGAATGCAAGGACGTGGAATGCTCGGGCCATGGAACGTGCGTGGTGGTCAGCAGCGACCCCGATTACCCGGTTTGCCTGTGTGATGAAGGCTACAAACTCGTGGGCACCACCACGTGCGTGCCCGCAGGAACCGGCGTGGAGTGCGGCCCCGGAACCATTCGTGAAGGGAATGTATGCGTACCGCTGGATGAGTACGATCCGGATGATCCCGGCCCCTGCATGTTGGAAATCGACAATGTTGTTGCGATAAACAGCATCCATTATGCATCGAATACGCTGAGACCTGGACTGGTCTGGGCGGAAGATGGTTTCTTGGCTATATACACTACCGGAAGTTCACTTGCACAAAAAGGCTCTCTTTATGCAAGGAAGATATATCCATCCGGGGAAATGGGAACAGCCATTGAAGTTGATGCGGCTGAAGATATCGAGGGATATGCTTATACGACGACTATTTTTGCAGCGGTTTCCGCCGGCCGGGTGATGGTTGCCGCAACAGGACATGAATACGGAGACATGCGCATCTTTGTCTTAGACCTTGCCGGGCTGGTTTTACACGGACCTCTCCATTATGATCGTGCTGTGAAAGATGTAAAAGCTGTAGGTGCGGATTTTGCTCTTGTACTCGGCGATGGATGGAATCTCATCGATGCCGATGGTACAATATCCGACGTTGTTTTACCGATGGGTGCAGACGATGTTATTGAAGATATGCATTGGTCTGTCGATCACGGAGCCGCTGTTCTGTATCGAACCACCGGTTCCGGGGTGTATCTGCAGCATTTTGATATCGACGGAACTCCCCTGGATGAACAACAATCAGTCAATCAATACGCCGTTTCTCCCAAAGCTCTTTTCGATACCGGGGAGCATTATGTGATCCTGAGCGGTTTTCGAACCGACAACATGTCAGGCACCGGAACAGCCGTCTTTCGCATGGATCATGACCTCTTGTTTCCCGGCGTTTTGGGTTCTGTTATCAGTAGTAGCGGAACAGCAATGTCACAAATGGTTTGGACCGGACAGTTTTTTTACAACAGCCAAGGAAGAGTTCTCCTGGATCGCTATGGACGTATATGGAACGACTCGTTCGGGTTGCCCCAGAGTGCCCCCCAGGAATTGGGAAATTTCCCCATGCAAAAGGGCATTGCAGCGATGGATGAGACAACTATCGGCATTCTCCGGATAGACGAAGATCAGCGACTCACTTGGAACTTAGCCACTTGCGCCGCTCAATAATCAATCCCCCTCCTGCAAGCAAGAGCGGAAGCAACCAGTCCGGCCGTTCGCTCTCTCTTTTCTTCGCCCAACAGACAAGCTGAGTGACCGGGCGGGGTTTACACGAAACCCGGCCGAAAGCCTGGAAATTTGTTTCCAGAAAGTATTGCGAAAGTGGCACGGCCCGCGGGATCCATCTCAAGCGCCAAAGTCTTCATCCATATCCGGAACTCTATTTAACCAATATCCCGGTTTTCGCTTATTGTGCGCAACCGCAATAATTCTGATATGATCCGGCTCATTAGGGCAAATGATAGAATATGGAAATTTCGGCAATTGAATTGCAAACAACTGTTTTAAGAACGCTAACGACAAAACTTAGCCGCCGCCGGATCGCGGCGCGCGGTCGGAGTTATTCGCCCCCCCCTTTCTCGATCCCAATTCATTTCCTATCTCATCCAAAGGGCCGGCTCAACCACTTGGATAAATTGCTAACTAAACCTTGCAATAAGTCTGTTTCACACTTATACTCCTGAAAAGAAACGCTTTTTAAGAGGATAGATAATGGGATTTGAATGGATAGAACGAGACATCCGCGATGAACTGTCACAAGTGATGAAAGAATATCCCGTTGTGACCATCACCGGCCCGCGGCAATCAGGGAAAACATCTCTTGCACGCAGGTATTGTTCCCATTTCACCTACGCCAACCTGGAGCTTCCTGATTTGCGCGATTTGGCTTTTCGAGATCCCCGCGCCTTCTTCAAAATGTACCCCACTCCCCTGATCATTGACGAAATACAGCGGGTTCCGGAACTCCTGTCTTATATCCAGGTTTTGGCCGACAATACCAGGGATCGGGGGCAATACATCTTGACGGGCAGTCACCAAATGGAGCTTGCCGAAGCGGTAAGCCGGTCTCTTGTTGGAAGAACAGCGCTTTTGCGCCTGCTTCCACTTTCCTTAAAAGAGCTGAGCGCTGCAAACATAGACGTTACGAGGGATAACATCCTATGGCGGGGTTTCATGCCGCGCATCTATCATGACGACATCCGACCCAACACCTTTTATGCAGAGTATTTCCAAAACTACGTGGAACGGGATGTCAGACAGCTCATCGGGATTCGCGATCTTCTGCTTTTTGAGAAGTTTTTGCGGATTTTGGCTGGACGGGTAGGACATGTAATCAATGTCTCTTCTCTTTCAGGAGACGTAGGGGTGAGTCGAAAAACCGTCAGCGAATGGCTGAGCGTTTTGGAGGCTTCATTTGTGATATTCAGGCTCCCACCCTGGTTTGAAAATTTGAACAAGCGCGCCGTTAAATCACCGAAGCTCTATTTCACCGAACCCGGTCTCGTAGCTTGGCTTTTACAAATCGAGTTTTCCCACCAGATTCCACGGGATCCACTCATGGGAAACCTTTTCGAAAACATGGTGGTGGTCGAAGCTTTGAAAACCAGGCTTAACGCAGGACGCATGTCGAACCTGCACTTCTACAGGGATTCAAGAGGACGGGAAGTGGATCTCATCATCAGAGAGCGACGCAAGCTTCGCCCGGTAGAGATCAAAGCCGGCATGACCTACAATTCATCCATGCTCAAATCTCTGAAGCAGTTCCGCAATCTCGTGCCCGACGCTCTCCCGTCCGCTCTCGTCTACGCCGGCGAAATAGAAACAGAGACAGAAGACATCAAGCTTATCAACTACCGTAATACCGGCCTCCTGTTTTCGCATCAGTAGGTTGAACGAGTCGTTTATACATTTAATGAACCAAGTGTTGCCATGCCCGTCCGGGAGTTCTCCTATCCGCTCTTTTTTTGAACCAATTTAAAGTGGAATCCGCACTTATGGAGTAAAGCTATAAACGTGTTAAAAACGAGCGTGCAAGACAGAAGGAGATAACATCATGAGAAGTCTTGAAAACACTTTTAAAACTCTGCTCCTGGTCGGCTTTTTCGTTTTTTCGGGATGCAACGACGAAAAAACGGTTCTATATGAAAGCGACCTATGCACGGAAGAAGACTGCTCGGGTCATGGCTCGTGTGCTGTTATCGGCGGCGACACGGCGGTGTGTATCTGCGACCCAGGTTATTATGCTGCCGGCGACGGGCTGGAATGCCTGGCCGCCACCCCTGGAGACGAATGCAAGGACGTGGAATGCTCGGGCCATGGAACGTGCGTGGTGGTCAGCAGCGACCCAGATTATCCCGTTTGCCTGTGTGATGACGGCTACAAACTCGTGGGCACCACCACGTGCGTGCCCTCGGGAACCGGCGTGGAGTGCGGCCCCGGAACCATTCGTGAAGGGAATGTATGCGTACCGCTGGATGAGTACGATCCGGATGATCCCGGCCCCTGCATGTTGGAAATCGACGATGTTTTGGGCGAAGTTACTATACACGATGGGCTTGTTTCGAATTGGCCCTCCCTGGCCTGGGCGGAAGACCGATTCATCGCGGTGTATGCCCGACGAACCGGCGGTGGAACTTCTCCCTTCGGATTGTACGCAAAAAAGATTTATCCATCCGGCGAACTTGGAACAGCCGTTGAGGTTGATGCGCCCGAAGAAGGCCTCGGATATAATGCCGATCACATTTTTTCCGCGGTCGCCGCCGGTCGGGTGGGGGTCGCTGCGGGAGAAAAATTCTTCATTTTGGACCTCGACGGAGAGGTTTTAGACGGACCGATCCATTACGAAGGCACAACGAGGGATGTAATCGCGGCGGGGGGAGATTTTGCCCTTGTACTCCGAAAAGGGTGGAAGCTCATCAAAGCCGATGGAACGACATCCGACATTGTATTTCCACTGGGTGCAGATGATGTCATTGAAGCCATGCAGTGGTCCGTTGATCGGGGAGGTGCTGTTCTTTATCGATCCCCCGACATAGGATTGCTTTTACAGCATTTCGATTTGGACGGAACTCCCCTGGATGAACCACAGTGGGTCAATTCACACGGAAACCCTACAACGCCCTATGCTCTTTTGGACACCGGAGAGCATTACGCAATTCTGAGCGGAATCAGAACCGATGATAACATGGGAACAATCGTCTTTCGCATGGAACATGATCTTTCTTTTCCAGGTGTGGGCAGCGCGATCGTCAATCCCGGCGGAACAGCCATGGGACAGATGGTTTGGACCGGACGGTTTTTTTACTACAATGTCGGAAGAGTTTTTCTGAATCGATATGGACGGCTGTGGACCGACTCTCTCGGGTATCCCCACAGGGCCGAAATAGAAATGACCAATTTTCCCATGACCGACGGCATGGCGGTGATGAACGAGACCGCTATCGGCATTCTGCGCAAAGACGATGACGACCCTTTCAACCGCCGCCTCATCTTGAATCTGGCCACTTGCGCGGCAGATTGATCGATATGGCGATAGGCCCCGTTCGCCTTCTCTTTGATGTTCATCTTTTCTCATCACTTTCTTTTTTGCTTTTTACTTGCTGCGCTCTTTGGATTTTCCGATCCTTTCTGGACAAGGCAGTGAATCACATGACCAAAATCCACATCCGTGGGCTCGTGCCCAAAATATCCGAACCATTTCATGGACTCGTAATGGTGAGGTTCGCATCACCGCTCTCCCCCGAAGACCGGACGCGGGCCGAAGCCCATCTTTGCGAGGTGGGCGGCTTGACGGAGATCCCGCCCGAAGAAACAACGGAAGAAGAGTCCTTGTTTGTGACAGCGATTTATCCTGGTGTGGATGAATCCGGCATCTCCGTGATTCGCGAGACACTCCAGGATTTCGCCCGTGATTTCGGCGCGGTGAATGCCGTGTTCGCCGTGGTTCCTACCGAGATCGACGGACGGGCATCGCAACAAAGCGATGCGACCGATGAAGATGAGGTCGAAAAGGAAGTAGACGAAAACGAAGTAGACGAAAAGGAAGAATCGCCTGTAAAAAGTGTCTGGAAGGCCGGGCCTCCACCCGGTGTTGAGAGCGTTCCTTTTCACCTCGAGCGATATCCCGTGGATTCTGACCGAGCTCCACAAGATCCTACCCATCGCCTATGCCCGCTTCGATGACGTGGACATCGACAGAAACAAAGACACATGCTTGCGATATAATGTCCGGAGCGTGCCCACGCTGATCGTCTTTGATGGGTCCGAGGAAAGAGCACGACACGTGGGACTGACCGACAAGCGTGCGCTTCTCAATCTTCTCCGGACAATCGGCGTCCTGCTCATGTGATTGCTGCAGAAACCATTGAGCTTCCGTTACAGAACTATCAGACTCTCAAACAATCATGGTATTGCCACTTTCCGGACCAACAGGTAGCGGTGCGACTCAAAAAAATCAAGAACTCGTCTTTTTTTCGAATACAGGATAATCATCAGGACAATCATGCTGTCGGCAAGGAAAACGATATGAAGATACCGAAGTACTGGGCCAGGGCTCGATACGAGGGAAAAGATCGGATTGGGAAAGAACACAAGTTTGTCGCGAGCGGCTGGTCATTCACGTCCATTCAAGAAGCACAATCACAAGCCTCGGCACGCGCGAAACGTATGTTTGAACTTATCACAACAGGACGCAAACCCGAGCGCTACGAGTACCATGACCGCCCCATCCGTGAAGAACGGCTTAGAGAAATCCATGACCGCGATACACACATTGCGGTGATTACGCGTAACCGATATGGAGCGTTGGTCCTGAATTGCACGAATGTCCTGTTTGCCGACGTGGATTTTCCTCACCCGGCGCCACTCGGTTTTCTGGATCGCCTATTGTTGAAGGTCAGTCGCAGGAGACGCAAAGCAGCGTGGACGGCTTTGGTTGGAGCCAAAATAAAAGAAGTGGAAGGGTGGGCCGCGCGCAACCCCGACCACAGTTTCCGCCTCTACCGCACCAGGGAAGGCCTTCGGTTGCTTTTCACGGATCGTTTGTACAACCCAACAGGGGACGAAACAGCGCGCATCCTGTCAGAGCTGAACGCCGACCCCATGTACGTGACTCTCACCCGGAAACAGGAGTGCTTCCGAGCCAGACTCACATCCAAGCCATGGCGTTGCGGAATCTCGAACCCGCCGAACTCGTTTCCATGGGACGGACCGGAAGCAGAGGCCAAATATCGCAAATGGGAAGATGCATACTCACAGCATGACGCCGGATTTAAGGTGTGTGAGCTGATACGTGAATTCGGTTTTCCTGCCGACATGGGATCAATCAAGACCATCGTGGATATACATGATCAGGAGACAAAGATCCACGCAACCGCGGAACTAGCTTAGAAACGCGGTTCACTGATCAGGCAAAGGAATTCAAGTTCAGTTGCCTTTTTGCCTCTGTTCCAGGATGCGAAGGGTTTGTTTTTTCATGCGCTCTTCCCGTGCTTCATCCAGGGCCTTGACCGCTTCCGGGGGAGCAAGGTTTCTTGCGTATCCGAGAAATGGAGGCTCATGGTCTAAATCGTGGCGGACCCGGATGATAGTGCCGGGGTATCTTTCATTAGCCCTTCGATTAATCCACGCTGGTGGAACCGGGGGATCGGCCCAGTCGTAAAGCCACTTGGCGTCGATGGGGGCAAGGTTCACGCAACTGTGACTCAGGCGGTTTCCGAAATTGTTATGCCAGTGCGCAGCGTGTAAGGCCTGGCCCTGCCAAAAAAACATTGCCCAGGTGACGTCATCGATTCGATACTGGACATCGGTTCTCATACCGGAGGTCATGTCGTCCTGGGCCTTTTTCCACCAGATTCGAAAGATGCCGTACTTGGTCGGGAACTTTTTTTTTCCGGTGGAAACCATGGTCATGTAAACGGGTTCTGTTCCCTCATAAGCCACTATGCTTTGATGTCTTACGACGAGTTCCATCCATTTTTCGCACTCTTCTATTCCGGGCGGTGGCTTTGTAGGCCAAGCCGAGATAACTCTTCTCGCTGGAATCCACCCCGGATCTATCTTGTAGTAAAGCGTCCTTCCCACCCTTTTTTGATCACGGATTTGCCATGCAGAGTGATGGGGAACTCTTTTTACCAGTTTTCCTTT
>SLPX01000003.1 GCA_007131745.1 Myxococcales bacterium | reverse complement strand
TGTTCAGCCGGAAAGTTGGTTTAACGCTGATTGCAACTGGAGAAAACGGGGATCTTTTTTGTCCGCGTCGAAATAGCTCATGGTTTTTCTTAGGATGTTAGCAGCTTCTTCATACTTTCCGAAATTCGTTTGTCTTTGGGCCTCGAACATACCGTTTTGAAAAATGCGCTGGAGTTGTTTGTCTATTGTTCGGATCATCCGGGTAGCTTCTCCATAGAGATGCGGCTTTTTTTCGATCATTTCGAGGTAATCCCTTGCCAGGCGAAAATGAGTAATCGCCCTCTGGCGGTTTCTGGGGTCTACTTGTCGATCGTCGTATAATCTCATGCCTAGGCGGAAATTCTGTTCGGCTTGCACAGGGTCGGCCTTGGGAATCGCCTCTTCGCGGAATTTTACGTATGAAATAAGCCAGGTTTCGGTTCCGTTCCTGTCATTTCTCAGGTTGTCGAAAACAACGTAGTTTTCACCTGTTTTCAGCTTTTCAGGAGGAAGTACGATGGATAGATCATAACGGCAGGTCTCTGCCACCGGGATATAATCCAGTTTTTTATCGTTGAGAAAAATGGCTGCTTCACCTTCGCTTATTCCACAAGCAGCGTATTCCAACGTTATTCTTTGACGCTGAGGCGATTTGTAGTATCTGAAAATGATCTTGTCCCGGTAGTTGACGTCGCCATAATACCTTGAAACTTCTTGGTAGCCGAGCGCCCAGTTGTCGTATCCGCCCGACTGTTCATACTCCGCGTAATCGATCGGGTGTTCCGACCATTCTTGCTGTTCTTGGGCTTCCACGGCCGAAGGAAACAATTTGCCGGTTCCCGCTGCGATGAAAACGATACCGAACAACACGCCGGCGAATACCGAGGTTTTGCGAAGAATCAAGCTGAGTACATTTCTCAGTTTGACTACGACGAGACCGCCTATGCAAGCAAGAAGAAGCAATGCCACGCCCAATTCCAAAAACCGCCGCGTCAATATCGGCAGGAAGCCGAGCATAAAGAGAAACAGAGCGGTTACGATGATTCTAAGCGGAGTGAAAAACTCTTTCAGGGTGGGAAGATTCCCTAAATCGAATTCCCTGGAGTGATCCAACTTGTCGGCTTGTTTTTCCGATAGGTGCATTTTCTCGGTCGGTTCTCCCGCCTTATCCATCTCAAGGTTGGAAAACATGATGTTGACCGCGCCCACCGTGATATAATCACCATCTCTCAGAACCTCGGGACCGTTGATTGTTTCGCCGTTCAGACGGGTACCGTTGGAAGATCCGAGGTCTTCAACTATGAAAACACCTCTTCGACCTGTTACCCTGGCGTGCTCTCGGGAAATTCCAGGATCAATTATCGTGACCTCGCATTCTTCAATTCGCCCGAGAGTCGCCGTGTTTTCGAAATGGTATTCCTTCCCCTCCATCCGCCCGTCCACTATGGAGAGAATGAACCCTTTAGGCTTGTCTTTTTTTCTTGTTGAGCGTTTCGAGTGCCGATTCGCGCTGCGTGTTCTCGACAAGTACTACCTCCCGGCGTTGTGCCGATCTTCTTTCAGGTTCAACCCATCAACCGGTAGATAATGGGTCCGAAAAGAATCAGGAAGACAGTGGGAAATATGCAAAGCACAAGAGGAAACAGCATTTTTACGGGGGCTTCATTTGCAAGTTTTTCCGCACGTTGGGTCCTTTCTATCCGCATTTGAGTTGATTGGATTCGAAGAACTTTTCCCAGGCTGGTTCCCATGCGGTCTGCCTGGATGAGATTAGAGACGAACGATGAAAGCTGGGGCAGCCTGACTCGATCTCCCAGGTTCCTCAATGCCTGTTCCCTTGTTTTGCCCAGGCGGATTTCTCCGAGCATGATGCCTAGTTCTTCACGCAGAGGACCCGATTGCCCCTTTTCAACGACTTTGGCGATCGCCGCCTGAAAATCCAAACCGGCTTCTACCGAGAGGGTCAACAGGTCTATCGAATAGGGCAGTGCCCTGGCTATTTTGTGATGCCTCTTCTTTATCTGGTCCCGGAGCCAGATCAGTGGAACCAGGAAACCGAACACGAAAAAAAGAATCGACCAGATAAGGGGTTTGTTCAGCAGGTTCAGTAGAAGCAATCCAAGAACGCCGAACAACACGGCGCAGAGTTCCTGGTAAGCGATGAAGTTTTCAACTGAAAGATTAGGATTCCCCATGGTCACAAAGCGGCGCATCATTTTTGCACGAAAACTCTTTGACACGAGAACGCTGTTGAGACCGCCCAACCGGCTTACAAACAACCCTCTCCCCCTTGGTCCCATTCCTCCTCTTCCAGCGATGGATTGCGGATACATTGCCAGCACGAAAAGAAAAGCGGCAATTCCGGTGAAGACCAGAACCGTATAGAAAAGCAGATTACTCATTGGATCCGGCACATCCTATACGTCGATGTTTACTATTCTACGAATCAAAAGCATTCCCAAAACTTCCATTACTATGATTGCCAATACCAGGAGTTTTCCGAAATTGGACTGCAACATCGGGATCATGAGGTCCGGCCTGTAGTAGTAAAGAAAAGCGCCCAAAGCCAAAGGCATCAAGGCAACGACCCAACCTTGCATTTTGCCCTGCGCCGTAAGTGCGCGGATTCGGCCTTCCAGCCGGAAACGTTCGCGGATCGTGGCTGATATGATGTCGTACATTTCCGCCATGTTGCCGCCTAGTTGCCGGGCTATGTTCGTGGACGTGACGACGAGATCCAGGTCTTCGGAGCCGACCCTGGCCGCCATGTTGGTTAATGCCTCGTCAATCGGAATGCCCAGCTTGATTTCTTTTACCAAAAGGGAAAATTCCTGGCCCAGGGGAGCTGGAATTTCCTTGGCTATGTTGTCAGCTGCCTGAGGCAGGGTGAGCCCCGCCTTGAAAGCGGCCGACATCTGTGTCAAAGCGTCTACAAGTTGTCTGTTGAACTTCTGTATGCGTTTCTTTTTGAGATAACGAATCCCCACGAATGGGAAGAAAAAGCCGAGCGCAGCGAAAATCCCACCAACGTAAATGTTCGCCAGAATAAGACCCATAAGGAGGAACACCGAAGATATCGCGAGGGTCAAAACCACGAGTTGGCGGGTGGTGATGAAAAGGAACATGTTTTCGAGGTTTTGGGCGCCTTTGACAGCGTACCTGTCTTCGTATTCCTCGAGACCCCTGTTGACGACGCTGAAAATGATGAGCACCAGTACGAAAGCGGAAATGAAGCTCATCAGCAATACAATGCCCAGCAAAGTTTACCTGCCTTTCACCTTGAGAATTAGCTGCAGCACGATTCCAGTCGTCTTGAGTTCTACTCGAACTGATAGGGCATCGGAGCTTGTTGGCCCAGCCCGCGGATGATTTTCAAGCGCTGAATGCTCCTCATTCGCCTCTCGTGTAATTCTTTGACTCTTTCACCCGTGATCAATGTATCAATAGTCGTTCGAGCTCGTTCTTCGTACAGCTCGGTGTCTTCGGCGTTTCGCAGGGTGAGATAAAGATTGCCGAGGTCCTGGGCGAGCACCACGATTTCGGCTTCTTCCGGAAGAACCTGCATTGTTATGGTGTTGTAAGTGCCGGCGCTTCCCTGCATGGTCGTGGTGAGCATGTTCGCCCTCATTTGTCCTGTTGCCAGCACGATGATGTTTTGCAGCAATGTGACTGCTATCATGTGGTTCGTGTTGGGATCCCGGAAAACACCCAGGACATCTACATGATCCGCCGGACGAATCATTCCGCCGACCGAAGAACGCTCGGTCACGCTGATAGTGATGGCCCGGCCCTTTTTTCGCACAGCCCTTGAAAGACTGTCCGTCTCCATGTTTCCCCTGAGTTGGTACCAGTGGATGGGTTCTCCCTGCTTTATGTTGCCCACTACCTCCTGGCCCTTGATAGCTTCTATCTCGTTGGGTTTGACGACGGACTCGAACGCAAAACGTCTTGGAACCTTTATCTCGGTCAGTAAGTCCTGGGTCAAGATGGTTCCTGATTCAATATCGGCCGAAGCCGCGACAACCGGTTCCAGTTCCCAGCCTGCGGTTTTTTCTCTGACCTGCATCCTGATAACGGTGTAACCGCCGGCCACGGCCACTGCGCCCATGATCAATGATATAATCACGGGAAGTTTGCCTCTTAGCATAGGTTGATTCCTGCCTTGATGTGGATCATGTCCATATTTAAACCTACCGTATACCAACCCGTTCGCCGGGTCGAAAAACGATTCCGTAAATCGTGATATAGTATACATGTCAAATGTTTTCACTGTCAAACGTGTTGAAACACCAGCGTTGCGATTTGAGCGCTTCTTGGCACTTCCATATCTCCCGGACAATCGATAGTCTACGGCGCTGGAACTCGTTGCGATGGTTTGCTATGCTCATGTTTTGTTACCGGGTTCTGATCATCAAAAGGCTGTCCGACTTTGAAATTGGACCGGTGTTGGAAACAGGAGATGTAATGGACTGGAAGCTGGCGGCGAAAGATCCCATCCACTGGAAAGCGGCGGCGGAATTGTTGGAGTTTTACGGTGTGGATACATCGCTGGAGGGAGATGAACTGCTTGTGGAAACGGCCCGGGTTTTTTCCCGCCTGCCGTATGAAAACCTGAGCAAACTGATTCGCAAGCATACCCGACAACCCGGGCCGGACCGGTTCAGGTTGCCAGGAGATGTTTTTACCGAGCACGTGGAAAAGGGTGCCGGCGGGACTTGTTTTTCTCTTAGTTGTCTTTTTGGATCCGCCTTGGATGTTTTGGGCATTTCTTCGTATCCGGTGCTTTCCCGAATGCGCACAGGCAGTGCGATGCATTGCGGCCTTGTGGCCGTGGTTGGAGAAGAGAAGTTTCTTCTGGATCCGGGGTATCTTGTGAATGTGCCCGTGAGGTTGAATTCGGAAGGGGTGTCCGCGTGTGACATGGAGACGGGCAGGGTGGAGTTGGTTCCCTCCAAAGAAGGTTTCGTTCTTCATGCCGGAGGAAAACAGAGGTACGTCTTCAAGGATGAGCCGATGTCGATTTCCTCATTCATGGCCTTATGGGCTGAATCATTTGACTGGGTGATGATGAACAACATCCACCTGACTCGCTTAGTTGCCGGCGGCTACATGTACGTACACGGCCATCGCGTGCGGCGGAACGCCGGCGGTGAGAAAAGCAATGAAAACATCAGGGCCCGGCATGTGGAGGCTTTGAGAGAGTATTTCGGGATTTCACCGGACCTGTCGGAAGAGGCGTTGGAGCTTGTAAGAAAGATTCGCAGGAATTCCGGAAAAAAAGCTTGAAGTGTTTCAAGCCGGGCTCGAATTCAGAATTGCTATCGCTGCGGATTTTGGTCCTTTGTTTTTTGTTGATGAATCAGAGTATTTCGTTCCCAGAAAACACGATCCGTATAGCCCTGTATGGAAGGATCTTTTTCAGCATCGCTCAAACGCTTGAGCGCCCAACAGCAGTATTCCCGGTTTTTTTCCACCCCGAGAAACCTTCGTCCCAGCTTCTTCGCTGTCACTGCGGTGGTTCCGCTGCCCAGGAAAGGGTCGAATACCATGTCTCCCGGGTTGGAGCTCGCAAGAACGAGTTTTGCGATGAGTTTCTCCGGCTTTTGCGTGGGGTGATCGGTGTTTTCAGGCATTGACCAAAACGGTATGGAAATGTCCGTCCAGATGTTGGATGGGTGTGTCAGCCTGAAGTTGCCCTCTTTTTCTTCTTCCCAATCCTTGGGTTTTCCGTCTTTTGTTTTGTATGGGGCGATAACCATTCGTTTCAGTTTTACGGCGTCCACATTGAACGTGTACTGTTGCGATACCGTGCAAAACCATATGTCCTCGGTATTGTTTTTCCAGTTCGCCTTTGCTCCTCTGCCTTTTTCTCTCTCCCATGTAATTCGGTTTTGAATTAGGAACTCGCTTTGGAGCACTTGGGCAATCAACACTGAAGTTCTCCAGTCGGAACAAACGTAGATCGAAGAAGTGGATTTCAGGATAGGTTTGACTGTTCTTATCAAAGAGGCAAACCACTCTTGGTACAGGGATTGCTCCTTTTCCTTGAATATTTGACCGTTGTAGTTTTTCGACAGGTTGTACGGTGGATCGAGAACAAGGAGATCCACGAAATGTTTGGGCAAAAGTGGGCCGACTTTGAAAATATCCCCGCAAACAATAGCGTTCTCAAGTGGACGGAGTGTTGTGTCTGGTCCTATGGACACAAGCTCGCGGCTGAGATCTTCCATTTGCTGCACGGAGCAGGTGAGGGTTTTGTTTCGTTTTGCGCGCTTTTTCACAACTTCATTTTCTCGTTTTTTGCGACTCTTTCAAGTAAATGCAGCGAGAGAAGCGACAATTGAAGATACAAAGCAGCGGATTGATTGTCCGATGACCGATTGTGAAAGGTGCGTGAGGAAAAACAGGCGAAAAAGATCCGGAGAATATGATTGGTGGATTTTACGCAATCGGTATTGTATCTCTGAATGAGTCAGCCCTAAGGAGTCGGAGTTTGGAAACTTGTTGCAGCCGAAAAAAAGAGGATTCACCAAAAGCGTTGATGCTGGCTGGGTTTTTGTATGGAGGAAAGGGTGGTTGCAGCGATGATGGTTATGAAGCCGCTCTCGAAAGGATGGAACCTGTCTTGGGGTCGCCGGTGCTTAAAGGGCCTGTCATTCCGTTTGATTACACGGATTATTACAAACCGGAGTTGGGTCCGGGTCTCTTGAGAAGATACATGGCGTTCAAGCGTCTCATGTCGCCCGAGCACCTTGTTTCGTTGAAGCACGAAACCGCGGCCATAGAGAAAGAATTGTCTTTGGACGGCAAGAGGACGGTAAACATTGATCCAGGCTACCTGGATTTGAACAAGGTGGTGCTTGCAAGCTGGAAAGAGGGACTTTTCAAGATTTATTTGGGAAAAGGAGTGTGGGCTGATCCCGTGGCTCATTATTATAACAAGAAGTTCAACTGTGAGGAGTGGACCTTTCCTGATATTCGATCAGGGGAACATTTTTCTTTTTTTTCCGATGCCAGGCGGCTGTATAAAGAAATTCTCGGAAAGAGGAGAAATGGAATGGAAATAGGGTGTTACATTCCGGAGGTTTGAAACCCTGCGGTTTTTGGTATGCAATTCGGGCGAAGAGTCTTGATGTAGCGGAGGGCGATGGAGGTTTTTTTTTTTTTGAAAGGAGACCGTCGGTATGGAGAAATTGAAAGTTTCGGTTTTGGGCGCGGGGAGCTGGGGTACCGCGCTTGCGCATCTGCTTGGAAACAATGGTCATGATGTGACCTTGTGGGCTATGGAAGAGGAAATCGTCGACGGCATAAATAAAGAGCACAGGAACCCTATTTTTCTGGATGAAGCCGAATTGCCCGCAAACATCAGGGCCACGGGTTCGATGACCGAGGCGGTTTCAGAAGCGCAGATGGTATTGATGGTTATTCCTTCTCAATTTGTGCGGGCCAGGATGGTTGAGGTGCGGGATCACATTCCCAGAGACATCCCAATAGTGATTTGTTCGAAGGGAATCGAGCAGGAGAGTCTCTGCACAATGCATCAGGTGTTGACCGAGGAACTTCCCGGAAAACACCACAGGGGGATAAGTGTTCTTTCCGGACCGTCGTTTGCTCTTGAGACGGCGAAAAAAATGCCCACGAATGTGACGGTAGCGGCTGAGGATCCGGATGTAGCCGCTTTTGTTCAAAGAGCCGTGGCCGCGAGGTATTTTCGGATTTACACTTCTCCGGACGTGATCGGCGTTGAATGCGGGGGCGCGTTGAAAAACGTGATAGCGATTGCGGCAGGAGCGGCCGATGGTCTCAAGTTCGGGCACAATTCCAAGGCCGGAATGTTGACCCGAGGCTTGGCTGAAATCGCCCGCCTTGCGGTGGCAATGGGAGGACGTCCCGAAACCATGATGGGCTTGGCCGGAATGGGGGATTTGCTGCTCACGTGCACGGGGGATCTCAGCCGGAATCGAATGGTGGGGCAGAAAATGGCCGAAGGAAAAACTTTGGCCCAGGTGAAGAGCGAGATGCGCATGGTGGCCGAAGGAGTGGCCACATCCGTCTCAGTATACAATCTCGCCGCCAAATGCGGGGTGGAAATGCCCATCAGCGAACAGGTCTACGAGGTTTTGCACACGGGAAAGTCTGTAACCGAAGCTTTGGATGCTCTTCTCTCACGGCCCCTCAAGGCTGAGTGGAACTTCTGAAGGGTTTTCAGTCTTTTCTGTTGTCGAAAATAGTTTGTTCTGTGATGAACTTTTCCATGCCGGTTTTTTGGAATATTGGGTTGAAAGAACTACTCTCGATTTTTACCGGAACACCGTGCTTTTCGACCAGTTCGGTCTCAAGGGATTTCCGCACATCATCCTTGTCCGCGCTGTGACCTTCCTTGAACACGATTTTCAGTTCATCGCCCGATTGTCCGCTGTGTATTTCGGCATACCAGCATAAAATATCTTCACGGGAGAGCATGGTGTGTTTTAGTCTGTTTCCGTTCAGCAGTACCGAACCGTTTTCTCCCTTCAGTTTGTAAAATAGGGATTTGCGTTCGATATCGCCCATGATCCGGGGAACGGTTCGTTTGCAATTCGGACAAGGTTCGGTCGTGAATCCGCCCGTCGCTATGTCCCCGGTTTTGAAGCGCAAAAACACCGTACCCCGTGCGTCCAGGTTGGTGATCACCACTTCTCCTTGTTTTCCTTCTTCCAGAACTTCGCCTGTTTCCGGATCCACGATCTCGACCAGCACGTGATCGGGGTTGGTATGATATCCGCAGCCCAACGTGCACTCGGCCCAACCGGACTTGGCCTCGGACAGGAAATATGAACGTTGAACCTTGGGTTCTTTCACTCCGAGAGAACTCAAGATCTTTTGTAGCCTTTTTACCAAAACCTCGGGCGAATAGTCGATTCCGATCACGATACGTTCGAGGTTTTCGATTTCTATGCCGAAGCGACCGAGTGTTTGCAGAGCAAAAAGCGCGTACCCGGGGGAAGTTGCCAGCACCTTGGCTTTCATGTTTTCGGTGGCCTTGAGTATTTTTTCAAGCCCCAGGACCTTGCCTCCACCACTTTGGAGCGCAGTGGCCCCGATGTCGATGGTGCTGTGATACATCTGCCAGTAATACGGGTTGGGCAGGTAGTTGAATGCATTGATCAGTGTATCATCCCGGGTTAAGTCCATGATATCGAAAAAACGGGACCCGGCTTCCTTGAGATTTGCGATGTCGTACTGTGTGTACTCTATCGGCACCGGCTTGGAACCCGTGCGTCCTGACGTGATAAACAAGGTTTGAAAAATGTAATCCGAAAGATCGTCGTCGGATTTGTTTCCGAAAAGCCTGGACAGGAATCCTTTTTTAGCCTGCTTCTTTTCTTTCGGTTTTTCCAAAACGAATTTCTTCGGGACAAAACGGTCATCCGGGTTCGGCGCCACGTCGGTTTTTTCGGTGAAGGGAATTTTTTTCAAATCTTCAATGCGTTTGATATCCGCAGGGTTGATGGATTTTTCCTTGAACAGCTCTCGATAATACGGGTGGCGGACCGCCAGTTCCCCGGTGAGCATCTGTTGCAGAAGGGAGTTTTGCATTTCTTTGATTGCGGGGGCCGGCATTCGGCTGATTTTTGTCCACGGTTGCATTCCCAGACTCCAATAAGATCTATGAGATTTCGGAACAATCAGTTCTTTCAGTTCGATCATTCCGGTCGATTATCAACGATCCGTTTTTCTTTCATTTCGGTTTCCATGCCCAATTGAGCTATCATATCGGGCACGGACTTTATCAAAACATCGGTGAGCGAAACCTCAGTGTCCCTTACCACCTGTTGACGTATATCAGAGATCAACTTTTCCTTGTCCACCGTGTCTTCAATTGCAAGGTGCAGGTAGAGTTCATCCAGGTCGAACGGATCATTGTTGCGCTTGCGCATTTCCACCTGCCATTCGATGATATGCGGATGGTTCATCATCAATGGGAAGAAGTTGTTAAGGTTCACCAGGGTACCCTTGACTTTGGTAAGGTTGAATTCCTTTACTTCCGATCGGCGCTGAATGTTGGAACTTATCCGGGGCATGCTGCGCCCGCAGTTCGGGCAGGGTTCGTAGAGCAGTCCTCCCACTGCTATATCGCCGGTGCGGTAGCGCAAAACAGCCGTTCCGCGCCAGTCCAGCGAAGTGTAGACAATCTCGCCGTCTTCACCTTCTCCGACCGGTTCACCGGTTTCGGGGTCCACGGTTTCGAAAATCTCCATGTCCGGATACAGGTGGTAGCCGTGATACTTGTCATGGGAAGGACACTCGGCCCAGGCGACCTTGGCTTCGGTCATTCCGTAGGTGGCCAGCACCATTACCTCTTCGGCCCCGAGTTGGCTGAAGAGATCCTTGACCTTGGTCTTGAGCCCGGGCGGTACCCGCTCTCCACCGAAAAAGACCTTTTTCACCGATGAGAAATCCCGGCCCTGTTTGACCGCTTCTCGCAGAAAGTAGTAGCAGTAACCGGGAATGAACACCGCGACCGTGGGCCGCAGGTACTCGAATATGTCCATCAGGTTGTTCGTGCCGGCTGATTTTCCTCCACCGCTGTGAAACCCCCCGACTTTCATTTGTTCTCCTGCGAAATAAGTTTGCCAGAACGCAAGGTGAGGCGCAAAAGGAAAGCAGTTTACGACCGTGTCTTCAGGGGTTACATTGAAAACATCGAGCAATCGGTAGCCGGCTTCGCGGAGGTGTTCAAGATCCCGCTTGGAATAGAAAAAGGGCGTGGGCATCGCAGAGCGACCGGTGGTGAAATGGACATGCACCGGTTTAAAATCGTATATCCGCTCCTCCACCATGGCCTTGCCCCCGGTCAACGACATCTTCGCCAGGTGGCCGTACTTTTCACTTACTTCTTCATCGGGACGGATGACGAAGTCTTTCGCTTTTTTGGGCTCCTCATCCGTGGGAGCGATGTTCCATTTATAAGTAAAAGGGATGTTGCGCAGATCTTCGACGCCCTTTATCTTGAACGGATCTATCTTGTGCTCTTTTAACAGTTCTTTGTAATAGGGGCTGTAGCGATAGATCTGGTTGGCGATAAAGGCCCGCAGCTTCTTGTTCTGCATTTCCCTTATCTCCTTGTAGGACATTTTGCATATCTTTTGCCAGTCGTTCATTTGGCTGATGCCTCCATGGAGTTGTTTTTCAAACGTAAATGTTCATGGTTCATTTGGGAAACTTGTCGTACAAGGTCGTGAGAAACCAGATGACAAAAAGCGACAACACTATGATTGAAATCGGCAGGACCTTGCCGTTGTATCTTTTGTCATCAACGTCAGGCCAGCCGTGCATTTGATCAACCTGTCTTTTCAAAGCTTCCTCCGGCGCTTCGGTCAACCACGACACCACGATGGTGATGATGAATGAAAGGGGTATAGTCAACGCAATTATCTTGATCCAACCCAACGGCCCGTAGAAATATTTCGCGAAAAACGGGAACGGGATGTCCACCGGATTCATGTCTAAAAAGCCGACCATGATCCAACATACAAAGGTGATCACAGTGCCGAACACCATTCCCGCTCCGACACCGTATTTGTTTGTTCGTTTCCACCATATTCCCAGTACTATCGGAACGCCGAGACCTGCTCCCGCTATGCCGAACGCCCACATAATGGCCTCGAGTATGAATTTCGGAGGATTCAGCGAAAACAGGATCGCCAGAATCCCCATCAGTAACATGGCGCCGTATGACAACTTCAGTTTCTTGTTATCGTCGACGTCCGGCCTCAGGGAGCCGTAAATATCATGAACAAGGCCTGCTCCCATGATCATCAACAGTCCCGCCACCGTGGAAAGTCCGGCCGCTATTGAACCGGCCACAGCGAGCGCCAGCCACCAATTTCCCGCAAGGCTGTCAATTAATATGAAGACCATGTAATCAAAATCCGCTTCGGCTACTTCCACGCCGCGGGTTCGCATATAATACACGGCTGCAAACCCTGTTGCGTATACCGCTGTGTTTACAAGGCCTACGAGGAAAACGCAGACAACGGTAGACCAACGGGCTTCCTTAGCGTCGCGAACGGTGAAAAAGCGCATCACGAAGTGGGGAAGGCCGATGATGCCGAAAAAGGAACCCAGGAAAATGGCGATATAGGTAACCGGGTGGACCAACATGGGCCAGAAGTAATGTGGCGTCACCTCGTTCATGAGGGGCACCATGTCTCCGTAGCCGAGAGGAGGAAAAAACCAGCCGGTCGCGCCCAGCGCGCGCAGTATTATCGCGACCGGAAACATCAGGCAGAATAGAAGTACGATTGTTTGGAAAGTTTGACTGTAGGTTACCCCGTACATGCCTCCCACCGTCACGTAAAGGGTTACGACCAGTCCGCCCACGATTATGCCGACCATTTCCGGCACGCCCAGCAGGTAATAGAAGACGATTCCTATTCCTTTTAGATTGCCGCCCAGATAGATGACGCTCACGATCAACATTATAAACACGGACATGTAACGGAGCGTATTGCTGCCGTAACGCTCGGAAATGAACGCCATGGTTGTAAATGATTTATGTCGCCGCAGGTAGGGGGCCGCCAGTATCATCAACCCGATGAAAGCAGCGGTAAACGCGGCGTAGACCGCAACGGCTATGTAAACCCCCTTGATGATAAGAGCCGTCAAGCCCAAAAAAGTCGTGAGGCTCAAACCGAGCGAGACCATCGCAAGGCCGTTGTTCAGTGCGCCGATGCTTCTTCCCGCAACGTAGTAATCGCCCAGGTTGCGGGTCAAACGGCGGACCCATACGCTGATTGCGACTGATATGACCAGCACCAGGATGCTGAGAATCAGGCCGAGTACAAACACTTCTCCGCGAGGTTCCATGGGAAAGTTCCTTCCTTTTCTTTATGGATCAGTCTCTTTGCCGCTTTTCCAGCCTATCCATCACAATGCACCATGCGGCCCCGATGATCGTGACTCCGATCCAGCTGAAAACCACCAGCAAAAAGTAGTGGAGCGGAAAACCAAGAACGGTCAGTCCTTCTTTGGCCACAAATATGGATTCGCCGTATGTTTCCACCAGGTGCTCCGGAGCGGGCACGCTGTCGAAAAACATCTTGTGTCCGATCACAATGAATGAGCTGAAAAACCCCCCGATGATTGCAACCGCTATGAAACAAACGGTTGTGACCCATATCTCAATTTTGTAATCTTTCTTATAATCCTTTTTGCTCTCGTTGCTCATGAAGTGCCGGCCTCCCTGGAAAAAAATTTCCCTGTTGTCCTTCAGCCGGAGCCATCCTGTCTTAAAAGAACGGACATCCAATTCCCGCCCTCAAACCGCGCATGGACCCGGTTGTCTGGGTGGGTTCTTCCGTTTTCTTTAGACAGGATGACCGGACCGGCTTTCCTTGGAAGTTTTCTACGCGAACAACCCAAGAGAAGTCAAGCTGTATTATGGTGAAACGGTGGAACTGCTTCATCGATTCGGTTCAACCGCGAATTGTTTGTGATATTACATTTCACCCCGGACCCAGCCAAAAATTCAAACGAACGAAAATCTGTTGCCGATATGCATGTAAATAATCAGATCAAACTTTTGGCTGCGGATTTTTTAGCGAAACATACCATTTCAATACAAAATAAGATGCGGATTTACATGTAAAACATCAAAATAGATTTTTTGAGGAGGGCTTTAAGGGTGTGAGTGAAAATGCCTGCGAAAAAAGGTGGAAAACATTCTGTGATACAGTTGACAGATATGACGATATACATGAAAATGCTCAATAAGATGATTTTTGAACGAAACATGGTTTTTAGACCTCTCAACGACCCGGTGACCGGGTCGTCCGCATGTTTTTTCTTTGGACCCAGGAAAACGGGAAAGTCGACCCTGGTTCGGAATCGTTTTCCGGATGGACCATATCATGATTTATCGGACATGGATGTGCGCCGAGAACTGTTGAAGCACCCCGGCCTATTTCGCGGTGCACAATATGCCGGTGGATCGGAAACCGTAATAATTGATGAAGTACATCGAGCTCCCGAAATTCTGGAAGAGGTTCGACAATCGTTGGACGTTTCGTCCACAAGATTCATTCTATGCAGCTCGAACCCGGTGAAGCTTAAACGGACTGGAACGAAATTATTGAGTGGGCGGGGGGTGGAACATTACCTGCATCCCCTTGCAAGCAGCGAGATTCCTGACCTTGATCTTGACAGAATTTTAAATAACGGAGGGATCCCGGATCATTACTTGTCCGATGATCCGGGGCCGCTCCTGGAGTCTTATGTGAATGAATATTTGACTGAAGACATCAAAGGCGAATCATTGACCCGCGATGTTCCTGCATTTGAAAGGTTTTTGAAGACAGCCGCCATTGTGCACGGCGGCAGGCCGAATTACGCAGACGCAGGGTGTGAGTGCGGTGTTTCAGCGAACACGGCCCGGAATTTCTACCGGATTCTTAAGGATACCTTGTTTGGATTCGAGATTCCCGCATGGAGGAAAAAGAGAAAACGGAGGCTCGTGGAGACGGCCAGGTTTTTTCTTTTTGACATGGGGGTTGCAAATCATCTCAACCCGGAAGTCCATGGAGTTTTGCCGGGGTCGAACAGCTACGAAAGAGCTTTTGTCCATTTTCTGATCAACGAAATCCGCTCGTGGATGTCGTGGAAGCGCCGGCGCGTGGAGTTGTCATGCTGGGCGACATCTTCGGGGTTTGATGTAGACCTGGTTCTGGGTGACATGGATCTGGCCTTGGATTTCAAGCCGGTTCTACATGTCAGAAAACCGGATCTCAAGGGTTTGCGCGCCTTGTTGGAAGAATACCAAGTATCCCGGGCGATGCTGGTCAGCCGGGATATCAGCGAACGCCGCAGCGAAGAAGGCATAGAGTTGATTCACTGGAAGAAGTTTTGTTCTCTATTGTGGAGCAACCGAGTGGTCTAAAATGAGGCGTGGCGGGAAATCTCATGTCTCGACAGCCTTTGTCGTTTGGGCTACTCTTTAAAAATGAAAAGGGGTTTTTGGAATTTTGAAAGAACTTGGACCGTTCTAAGACGTCTATAACTGATGAGTCCGGTGGCGGATAGGGTGTTCGCCGTGTGGGTGGTTGTGAGCGATGTTGATGTATTGAGAGGTGAAGATGAGTGGAAAGTTTGACCGAATATTACGACTGACCGCGTTGAGGATTAAGATTCAGCAGGTCCTGGAGCGAATGACGACCACGTCGATGCTTTCGATGGTGACGTTGTTGATAGGTCTGTACTACTACAAGACTTATGCTCTCGGGGTTTCGGCGATGTGGGTGTTTTTCGTGTTGGCCGGAGGTTGGCTTTTAGCCGGACTTGTATGGGGGCTTACCGCCAAGACACCCGCTTCTCTCGTGGCGTCTCGGCTTGATGAAACTTGTGGCTTGAATGATGCACTGGGGTCGGCACTGGAGTTTTCAGCGAGAAAGGAACAAGCGCATCCCGTCAGGCGGGCTTTGATGGAACTGGAGATTCGCAGGGCCGAAAGGGTTGTTCAAAACGCTTCGGGCAAGAAAGCCCAGCCATTTAGATTGCCGCGGGATTTTGCTCCCGCATCCGCTCTGTTTCTTTTTCTCCTTGGTTTTATCATGGTTGAAATTCCCATGGGAAAGGCCGGGGTCATGATGGTTGCGCCACCGCAACAGGAGGAGGTTCCGGTTCTTACAGTGGACGCGGCCCGCCTGGAAGAACATCTCGACATGTTAGAAGACCTCAAGAAAAGGGCGAGTGAACTGGGCGACGAAGAATTGGAAAAATTTCTCAAACAGCAGGCGGCGTTGATAGAAGAAATTCAAAAGGGCAATATGCCCCGCCGGGATTTCATGAAACACTATGCGGCTCTTATGAACAAGTTTTTCAAGGGTGAAGATGATATTTTGAAAAACTTCGAAGCAATGAAAGATGTATTCAAGGAAGCGGCGGAACCCTTCTTGAAAAGCAGGGTGGCAAAAGAATTGGGCGAGGCCTTGAAGGAAGGGGACATGGAAAAAGCCCGGGAGGAACTGGAACGCCTGTTGAAAAAGATGGAAGAAAAGAAACTCACCCCTGCTCAGGAACGGCAATTGAAAAGAGCGCTTGAAAGGGCGGCCGAAGCACTTCGAAAAGACAAGGCCGCGCAACGTTTCGCTGAGAGACTTCAGCGGCAGTCGCAGCAGTTGGGGAGCGAAATAAACAAGTTGAATGAAAGTATCAGGAGGCTCGAAAAACAGGCTGACAGGGATTCCGAACAGCAACGGGAACTTGACCGAATGCGTGAACAAAAGGAAAGGCTGGAAAAGCAACGGGAGAGAATGCAGCAACAAAAAAGGATGGTCGAATCACTTCAAAGACAGATGGAAAAGTCCGGGCAGCAGAAGATGAGCAAGGAGATGCAGGAGGAAATGCGAAAGCTCATGGAGGAGATGAGCCGATACAGTAATCAGGCTCAGAGAAGCCAGGCAAGAAGCGATGGGCGCACCAGCCTCGAGGATTTAAGGGAGCTGCTTCAGAGAATGCGGGCGCAGCAGAAAAGGGGAGGAAAAGGCCGGTTGAATGACTTTTTGGACCGAGCCAGGGGTGGGCAAGAGCGTGGCGGGAGCGGCGGACAAGGCGAGGATGGAAAAGAAGGCGATGGAAGCTGCAAAGAAGGAGGACGGAAGGGCGCCGGGCTGACACCTGGAAGAGGTCCTTCGGGCCAAGGTTTGTCGAGGGGAAAGGGCGCGGGTGATTCAAGAGGTGATTCAAAAGGAGAGCAAGGCGGCGGCGAGGGAGGAAAGAAGTGGGGAGACACTCCCGGAGGCGATCCGATCGGCCGGGAAACGACGATGGATTCAACCAGGCACGACGAACACCTCTCCGGAGAAGAGGGCGAAGGACCTTCGTCAGACCAGATCGTCTCCGGATCCGCGGAAAAAGGTTTTAACACCACCGGTTACAGAAGGCTTTACGTACGGTACAGAAAGTTGCAAAAAGAAGTGCTCCAGGAAGAAGATGTTCCTGCTGGATATCGCTATTACATCAAGCGCTATTTTAGATTGATACGATCCAGGGAGTGACTTCAGCGGACCTGGAAACGTTGACTGAGGGGATTCCGAAAAACATGGATCCCGCTGTTCCGACAGATCATAGAAAAACCAGTACGCAGAAAGGCGAAAAACGGCCCATGACCGAAAATATTGCAGAAAAAGAAACTTCCTCCGGCAAAGTGGAAGAAGAAGTCAAATTATTCGGACAACGCATGGACAAGTTGAGAGATGAAGTGGGAAAGATGATCGTGGGCATGGATGAAGTGGTCGAAGGAGCGATAGCGTGTCTTTTAGCCGACGGCCATGCCTTGCTGGAAGGAGTTCCGGGGCTGGGCAAGACCATGCTGGTTCGCACAATGGCCGATGCCCTCAACCTGGATTTTGCGCGAATCCAGTTTACTCCCGACCTGATGCCCGCGGACATCGTGGGAACGAATGTTATTCAGGAGGGTGCAGGAGGCAAGCATTTTGAATTTCAGAAAGGGCCGGTGTTTTGCAACATCCTGCTGGCCGACGAGATAAACCGCGCCACTCCCAAGACGCAATCCGCCCTGCTGGAGGCGATGCAGGAAAAAAGCGTTACCGTCGCCAACAAGACCTACCATTTGCCGCCTCCTTTCCTGGTACTGGCCACGCAGAACCCGCTGGAGATGGAAGGAACCTATCCTCTTCCGGAGGCGCAGTTGGATCGGTTCTTGTTCAAGCTTACTGTGACATTTCCATCCAGGGATCAGCTCCATGAAATAATGGATCGCACGACGCATTTGACTTCACCCGAAGTTTCACCTGTGCTCGAAAGTGATGTGATAATGGAAATGCGCAAACTCGTGCGCCAGGTTCCCGTTTCCCGTCATGTTCAAGACTACGTCATAAGGATTTTGCAGGCCACACATCCTGAAAGCTCCGAGGCGCTGCCCGTGACCGGAAAATACGTGAGATACGGAGGAAGCCCGCGAGCCGCCCAGGCGATGATCTTGGGAGCAAAGATCAGGGCGCTTTTGGAAGGGCGTTACGCTGCGTCTTGCGAGGATGTAAGAAATGTAGCTCTGCAGGCGTTGCGCCACCGGATCATACTCAATTTTGAAGGCGAGGCAGAAGGCGTAAGCAGTGATGACATCATAGGAGAGATACTCTCCGAACTCCCGGAACAGAAGGATTGAGCCGTTTTCCGGAAAACCGTTTCCGGATGGTGGATAAAGCGGAGGTTTAAGTGGCACGACGCGCTGAAAAGCTTCTTACTATTCAGGATTGGGTCAGACGCGTCTACGGCGAAGAAACGGAATTGTTCGACAAGTCCTTTCTCACCGAGGTCGAGAGACTTTACATCATTTCCAAGAAGGTTTTCGCCGGTAGGCTTCGCGCCGAGCGCAGGACGAAGAAAATGGGAAGCGGGGTGGAATTCGCTGAACACAGGGATTACGCTCTCGGCGATGATTTCAGGTATATCGACTGGAATTTGTACGGCCGCCTGGACAAACTTTTGCTTCGACTCTTCGAAGAAGAGGAAGATCTGCATATTTATATACTTGTGGATATCAGCGAATCCATGACCTTTGGCAAAGTGCCCAAGTTTTTCTACGCGTTAAGGCTCGCAGCGGCCCTGGCATACATAGGGCTTTCGAACCTGGACAGAGTTGCTGTTGTGCCGTTTGCCGACAGGATGTTGGGTTGGCTTCCACCGAGAAGGGGGAAAAGCAGAATATTCAAAATTTTCGAATTTCTTAAGGGGCAGACCCCGGGAGGACAGACCGACGTTGCAAAAGCAATCAAGAGTTTCGTGGCCCAGAGTTCCCGCAGGGGTATTGCCGTTGTGATCTCCGATTTCTACGATCCTGCGGGCTATGAGGAAGCTATCAATTTTCTCAATTATCATCGTTACGAATCCTATGTCATCCAGGTTTATGACAAACAGGAGGCGAGACCGGATATGATGGGGGACTTGCGCCTGGTTGATTGCGAAACGGGCGAAGACCGTCAAATCACGGTGAGTCCCGGCTTGCTGCGGAAATACGCTGCCGAACATCAGAGTTATCGTAAAGAGTTGAGTGAATTTTGCACAAAAGCGGCGATGCCGTTTTTCAGCACCCACACGGATCTGCCTTTTCAGGAATTGATTTTGCAGATCTTCCGGATGGGAGGTTTTGTCAAGTGAAGCTCTTCGGTGAAATGATCCATGGCGACAAAAAGGGTTGCAGTCTTTCGTTGCATTGGACGACAGAGAGGTTCGATGGGGTTTTTCGGTGATCTTACTTTCACCGGGCCTTTTCCCGGTGCCACCCTGCTAAAGGTCGGCGGAGTCGCCTTGGCTGCTCTGGTGGTATTATACATACTGAAACTGCGCCTTAGGGCCGTTGAGATTCCGTTTTCCAAGTTGTGGAGCCGTGCGCTCAAGGATACCCAAAGCTCTTCTTTTTGGCGGCGATTGAAACGGCTCCTGTCCTTCCTGATACAGGTTCTGATCGTGGTATTGCTGCTGACCGCGGTCGGAGACCCAAGGTCAAAGGCCGAAGTGGATGAAGGAAGGTATTTTTTAGTGCTGGTGGATGCTTCAGCGTCCATGCAGGCTGTTGACGGAGAGGTTGCCGGGCAGGGGAAGGGGCCTTTTACCCGGCTGGAAGAGGCAAAGGAAAAGTTGAAAAAACTTTTGGCGGGAAAACGGCGACGCGACAAGGTCATGATCGTGCGCATGGACAGCCAGGTGACGCCTTTAAACACATGGGAGACGGATCTCTCTGTTCTGAGGCGGGTGGTGGACCGAATTCATGCGTCCGACGCTCCCGCTGACATGGCCAGGGCGCTTAGATTCGCGGTGGACACGTTGAGTCCCGTAAAAGACCCGCATCTCGTGATTGTGGGCGACGGAGGATACGACCCTGAATCCTTGCTCACGGTTTATTGGGGCAAGCATCCTCCCTCGGATCTCCTGGACCAGGAACCTTTTGAACCTTTCGTTTCTTCTGAAACCTTGAGTGATGATGGTGGAGACGAGGACGATGAGAGGGATGGTCCGGAAGATGAAGACGCAGAGAAAGAAGAAGACAAATCCCTCGGCGATCAAGAAGGTGTTGATGAAAAACAAAGTGATCCGGTTGATAAAGCTCAACGCATGAAGAAGGATAAGCGCAAAAAGACCGGAGAGGATGAAGAAGAGGGAAAGAAGAAGAAAGCTCCGAGACCGCCCGCGTTGGGAGGGGGGGCGTACTTGGATCCGATAGGAATGGGGGACATCGAGGTTTCTTCTTTGTTGGTGGGAAGATCGCGCAACAATGTAGGCATCACGGCTTTCAATGCAAGGCGCTATCTGGATGACAAGTTGAATTACGAAGTATTTGCGCAGATAAGGAATTATAGGGACACCAACGTTACTGTGGCGGTCGAGTTGTACAGCGGAGGCCAGATACCGGATACATCGATTCTCAACCTGGGGCCGGGAGAGGTTCGTACATACATCAAGCGTGATTTGCCTGCCTCGGGAGCGGATCTTACAATGAAGCTGGTATCGAGAGATGGGTCCCGGAAACGCCTGGATGATTTTCCCCTTGATGACGTGGCCTATGGTTTGATTCCCGAACGAGCAAGCCTTGAAATACTGCTTGTTTCAAACGGGAACCTTTTTCTCGAAGGTGCGTTGCTCCTGGACGAGCAGAGTTCGTATGACAGGATACCTCACGAAGAATACACTCCGGAAATGACGAACAAATACGATGTTGTGATTTTTGACGGATACCGGGGGGAAGAATTGCCTCCTGGAGGAAACTACCTCATTTTTGACCCCGACCCGGAAAAAAGTCCGATTCAGGTGGAGAGGCAGGTAAAGAATCCTCCCATGTTTTGGCCGTCGCAGCCCAGGCACAAGCGGCACGCAATAATGCAGTTTGTAAACATCAACAATGTAAACACCGTGATAAGCTCGGTGTTAAACCTCGAAAAGGACGATGAGCCCCTCATGATGACCGATGAACGGGGGCCGGTTTTCGCAGCCGTGCGAAGGCGGAAAGGCAGGAGAATCGTGGTGGTGGGGTTTTCTCTCCACCAAACTGACTGGGTTGTGCGCGTCTCGTTTCCTATCTTTATTTTGGATGTTTTGGGTTGGTTTGCAGGTGATGATCCTAGGTTGATCCCCACTTACAAAACAGGAGAAACTTGGCGGATTCCTGTGGATGTGGCGGAAAATGCGATCCAAGCCGTTGGGCCGAGAAGGCAACAAATACATGTTCCCGTCCAGGATGGCGAAGCCCTTCTCTACGGCCGCCATGTCGGGTATTACACTTTGTACCCCGGGAAACAGAGGTTCAGGGTTGCGGCCAACCTGGCTGATGTACGTGAAAGCGATATAAGGGTACCGGATTCATTGTGGCTGGGTGGAAAGAAATACGGCCGGAACATACCGGCCGCGGACCTTGAACGCGGACCCAGGGAGGAAATCGAAAAACACCCCGCACGAACATGGGCGCTGGTGCTGCTGCTACTTGCGGTGGGTTTGGGGCTGGTGGTTGCAGGGCTTTTTGCGGGAGCTTCCGGCCCTGTTTGGGTTTTCATCGGTTTGGTTTTGTTGTCCACAACCGCGGCTGCGCTAATCTATCTACAGGGAATGCAACTGTGGACCGCGCTTCTTGTCGGGGTCATGGTTGTTTTGGTGGCTGAATGGCTCACCTACCACAGGAGGGTCACGACTTGAAACAACATTGGAAGAACACGGTTTGAACTGATATGCAGAGAGCCTTGAAAATAAAAATATACGTGCTCATCAGCCTATTGATAATGGCGGTGATGGGGGGGCTCTATTTCTATTTTATATGGTATCTAAATTATACAACGTTGGATCTTACCTTCCGCGGACAACCCGTGACGCTCCAGGATCTCAGGATGATTTTTCCCGTGTTGGCCGTTCCCTTGATATGGCTCACAGGAGCCGTGTCTCTTTCGGACTTGAGTCGACCGCAGCGCTATTTGTCCGCGTTTTTGAGAAGTCTTTTACTCCTATTTTTGGCCCTTGCCCTTGCTCGTCCTGCAAGAACCGAGAAACAATCGATAGTCTGTACAGTGTTTCTTGTTGACACCTCTGCGAGTGTTTCGGATGCACAGCTTGCCGAAGCCAGGCGCAAGATTCAACGAGCCGTGAATGAAAAAGGAGATAACCTGATCAGGATCGTGACTTTTGCTCGGCGCCCCCGCCTGGTTTCTTTGCAGGACTCCAGGGTTCCCGAGTTGAAACGTTTCGAGGGACCCGCCGGTGAGGCGACCAACATTCAGGCAGCGTTGCAGCTTGCCTATGGGCTCTACCCCGGGGAAACCGTAAAGCGAATGGTGATTTTTTCCGACGGGCTGGAGACCGACGGAGACGCTCTTTCCGAGGCATACCGCGCTGTTGAACGTGGAATAAAGATCCATCACTGGAGCTTTGACGCTCCTCC
>SLPX01000282.1 GCA_007131745.1 Myxococcales bacterium | reverse complement strand
TGCGGGCCTTGCCCGATTGTTTCCTCGGTTGGAGCATCTTGATTTCGGAGGCGGATTCGGCGTTCCGACACCCGACGGCGAGTCTTTCGATTTCAAACGTTTCGGAGCGTTTGTTTCCGACTTGATGGAAGGGGTGTGCGCAAACGCGGGAAGACCGGTCCGGCTAATCCTGGAACCCGGCCGCATCATCACGGGTGAAGCAGGCTGTTTTGTCTGCCGGGTCAATGACATCAAAATCCGTGAGGGAAAGCAGTTGATAGGTGTGAATGCATCCACTGCCCAGTTTCCGCGCCCGCTTTTCTACCCTGAAAGTGCATACCATCCGGTGACCGTTCTTTCCGCTAATGGAACGCAAATCGCCGGAAGAGAAGAAACCCTTTTGACCGATATCTACGGATGCTCCACTTATTCAAGAGACTTCCTGTCCAGGAGTCAGCGTCTGCAGCGGGCAAGCATCGGCGATATTGTTGTATTTGCTCATTCAGGCGCCTATTGCGCGTCTGCCTACACCACTTTCCTTGGATTCGAACCACCAGAGGAAATAGTCATATGATACGGCTGGAACGAGTTACAAACTTCCTCGGCAAGCGTGAATTCTTTCGCATAGGAAAAGAGGTGTACCGCAAATCGCCTCATCACCGCGTAACCGATGCAGAAATTCTGAACCTTCTCATGAGCGGCAAATCCGCATACTTCGAACATGCAAAGCTGGAGCCTTTCTTGATCAAGCAAGGTCGCCGCACCGTAGGCCGCGTTGCGATAATCCACGACGAACGGCTGAGTTCCTATGCCCAGGCGGCTTTTTTCGAGGCACTGCCCGACATCGAGTCGCCGGCCGAAACAATCCGGCTCAAGGCCGCGTCTCTTTACCCGGAAGCCCGTCATTTGATCGTGGGGCTGAATGGTCACCTGAACTACAGCGCTGGATTCCTTGCAAACCGGTTCGACGAACCGCCGGTTTTTGGTTTGCCTTACACCCTGCCCTATTACCTGGATTACTTTGATTCATTTAAGCGCTGTGACATGGTTTCATTCAGGTTCCCCCTGGACGAGTTCTATGAATTGAGACGTCGAATCGCGCCCGGTTTGCATCTGAATAACATCACCATCCGCACGATGGATCGAAGCAACCTGGCAAGAGAAGTGGACATATACACTTACCTCAACAACGCGTGTTTCAAAAACCATCCTTACTGGGCTGACCGCACATCCATTGAAGACTTCGAGTTGTTTCACCCGTTCCGTTTTCTGCTGAAAGAGGAAAACCTGATCATAGCCGAAGAAAACGGACGTCCCGTGGGCTTTCTGCTCTGGTATCCGGATTTCAATGAACTGGTTTCAGCCGGCGAAACGCTGGGCTTGACCCATGTCGCCCGATACCACCTGCTAAACCCCATAAAAACGGTTCGTTTCACCGAGATAGCGGTTCACCCGTCATGCCGAAACCAGGGAGTAGTGCCCGGCATGATCATGCAAATGGCCGAGTCCCTCGAAAAAGGCGGATACCGGTTCTGCGAAGGGGGTTTCATTTTCGAGGAAAACAAAGAGAGCATGGGCATGACGCTTCGATACATAGCAAAGGCATTTGGCCGCGAGCTCGAAACCTACCGCGAATTCTGCGTGTTCGAGGCGGAAGTGTGAAACTGGAAACAAAACGCATAACTCAAGTCGAAAAGCTTCCGGCCGACTGGGATTTGCCGGCCGAAGAATACTTTCAAACCAAAGAATTCCTCAAACACTGCCACGAATACAATCACTGCCGACAACGATATTACGTCATGATGCGCGACGGTGGTTTTGCCGCAGGTGCGGTCGTATATACATTAAAACTGGATCTCCTGACCTTTCTTCGTGTTCCGAGCCCCATATCCATGCAGATAATCGGCATTCCCTGCTCGGTTTCCGCTCCGGGACTGTTGGGAGAGCACGAAGAGATTTCCGCGATGACCCGCTGCCTCATGAGCAGGGAAGCAGGCTTTTTGGTCGGACTCAACCTGGGCGCTCCGCCCGATGCGGCCGGGATCATCCCGGGTCGCACCCTCCCTTCAGTTGCCATGAATTGCCGGTTTGCATCGTGGGAAGACTATAGGGACGTTCTAAGATCCGATTACCGGCGAAGATTGGATCGGCTGGTATCAACCTGGAAGAACGCAAAAGCCGAAACCGGGCCCTGCGATCGATTCGACGGCCGCATGTACAAGCTTTACCTCGAAGTTTACAAACGCAGTTCAGCAAAGCTCGAAAAGCTGTCGCTCGAGTTTTTCGCAAACCTCCCTGCTCCCTTTTCGCTCACAACATATCATTCCGGGCGAAGTCTGCTCGGATGGCATATTTGCGCGGCTTGGAAGAATAGATTCTACTTTTTCATGGGAGGAATGGATTACCGGTACGGATCCCGGTTCAACACTTACTTCAACTTGCTGAATGGAGTTTTGAAAGAAGCGATTCGATCCGGAGCGCACACCCTTGACTGGGGGCAGACCGCGGAAACCCCCAAGACCCGCATGGGCGGCCGATTGGTTGAAAAACAAATGTTCGCGTATCATCGATCGTCCTTGTTTCGTTCACTGGTGGACAAATTCCGCGACAAACTGGAATACAAGGGCAAAGCAGCCGAAACACGAGTGTTTCGAGGAAACGTTTGATGCGCGTTCTGGCATACAAACCCGGACCCCCGGCACAAACAATCCGCATGGAGCGGCTAATCACCTGTGAACCACTGGAACTCGAGTACATTTACACGGTTCTCAAAAACCACAACGTCACCCTTCTCGACGGCATGTGCGACAAGAGAGACCCGGTCCGTCTGGCCCGCAAAATAAAGGCTGAAGTGGTTTTCATAACCGCGTTTATCGTAAATATCCCCCAGGTGCTTCGTATGGCGCGGCGTTTAAAAAACCTTCACCGGCCTCCCCTGGTATTCGTGGGCGGACCTCATGCAGAAGTGGTGCCGGAGCATTTTTTCGACGAACACGTGGACGGAGTGTTTTTTGCAGATCAACTCAACGCGGCTTCACAAACCCTGGACCTGCTGGAACGGGGCGAAGATTACCGTAAAACTCCCGGAGCCGCGTTCCAAAACTCCTCCGGCTTTGTGCGCAACCCTTCACCACCCGTTGATCCATCCTCGATGGTGATACCGAAGCGGGTGCTTCTGGAAAAGAATCCCGACCGTTACTTTTACATGTACTTCAAACGCTGCGCCTCGGTGAAAACCGCGTTCGGTTGCACGAACAGTTGCCGCTTCTGCTTTTGCACCCGCATGAACAATGGAGTATACGGGGCGCGTCCAATCCGCGATGTGGTGGAAGAAATCGCGGGGATCGAGGTGGAAAACATCTTCATCCTGGATGACAATTTCCTTTCGTCCAAAAAGCGGGTTCTGGAATTTTGCCGCATGGTGGAAGAACGGGGGCTGAAAAAGAATTATATCATCTACGGAACCTCGGATTTCATATCCAAACACCCCGACATCATGGCGGAACTGAAAAGAATCGGCCTGGCCGCAGTGCTGGTGGGGTTCGAGTTCATCAAAGATGAATCCCTGGCCGGCGTGAACAAGAAGGCACGCGTCGGAGACAACGACCGCGCGGTCGAAATCTGCGGGGATCTGGGAATCGAACTCTTCACACTTTTCATGATCGACCCGGATTGGAAAGACGATGATTTTCGCGACCTGGCCCGCTATGTCCGAAACCGCGGGTTGACTTTCGCGACTTACGGAACGTACACGGTTCTTCCGGGCACCGAATCTGCAGAAAATGAGAGCGGACCCCTTTCTCCTTTCTGGCGTTATGATTTGCTTCGACTTCACTCCGCTCCACTGCATATGTCTCAATGGAGATATTACCTTTGGTTGCTTTACCTGTACATGATGCCGGCACTGCACCGTCCGTCCCGTAAACGAATGCAGGAAAGATTCGGTCGATTCGGAGCGCTTCGCCTGAGCGTGGAAAGCCTGGGAATCGGTTTACAGTTCATGATGAAACTTGCTGTCTGGAAGTAATATGACCAAACGAACCTCGATATGGGAATTCTGGGCGCCGCGCTACGAAGGTGTGCCCGGACAAAGGTTTGCGCTCGCTCCTTCGCGTCGCCTTTTTCACCAACACATCACTTCTGCGGCTCCGCACGCCCAACGTTTTCTGGACGTTGGTTGCGGAGTCGGCCAGTTTGTTTACGAACTGGCATCCACGCGCCCGAACGCTGAAGTTTTTGGGGTGGACCCTTCGCCCGGAATGATCAAGCGCGCCCGGTCGGATTATTCACTGCCCAATACCGAGTACCTCGAAGGATTTGCTGAAGACGTTAAACGAGGTGACGGATTCGACGTGATAACCTCCATGCATTCGCTTCCCTACGTGTCCGACACAGCGAAAACCTTATCAACAATGGCGAAACTGCTGCGACCCGGAGGCCGTTTGCTTGTAGTTCACTCCAACACGGATGGATTTTACGACTGGTTTTTTTTGAAATTCGTACGATTGACAACTTCAAAGGCGAATTACCTTCCGACCCACCGGGTGCAGGAATTGATGAATGAAAGCGGCCTCTCACCCGGCGTCACCCGGTCCATTTCCAAGCTCTTTTTCATTCCCTCGGTAAACCTGGTGGAAGGAATCAAGTTGGAGGAAAAAGAATGAAAATTCTGCTGGTAAGACCCGCTCCGGATCCGGAAACAATCGGGCTCCAGCACGTGATGCTGGTGGAACCGATGGAACTCGAGATACTCGCCGGCCTGGCCGCGCCCGGCGACCGTCCGGTCATCCTGGACATGGTACTGGAGCGCAAACCATTTGAATACTTTCTCAACCTGCATCAACCCGACGTTTTGTGCGTAACCGGCTACATCACGAACGTACCCGAAATGATCGCACTGTGCAGAACTGCAAAGAGAATTCTGCCGTCCGTCAAAACGATAGCAGGAGGCGTACACGTGGAAGTTTGCCCGGAAGACCTGGACGATCCGGCCGTTGACTTTCGTGTTGTGCGAAACGCGGTCACGGTTTTTCCCCTATTGCTGGATCATCTCAAGGGATCGGGCGACCTTCCTCCAGCGGTTTTCCGCCCGGGTGAACGGGTAGAGCCGCACACTCTTCCCGAATTCGATTTCGCGTATTCCCGCCCCTTGCGTAACCTTACCGACCGTTACCGGAAAGAGTATTTCTATATCTTCCACCACCGCGTGGCACTGATCAAAACATCTTTCGGCTGCCCCTACAAATGCACTTTTTGTTTCTGCCGGCGGATAACGGACGACAAGTATCATGTCCGGCCCATGGATGAAGTCCTGGATGAACTGCAAGACATAAGGGAACGCGAAATATACATCGTAGACGATGACTTTCTCTGTTCCCGCAATCGCGTAGAAGCTTTTATCGACGGTTGCATCCGACGCAAAATCCGCAAACACTTCCTGCTTTACGGCCGCGCTGATTTCATCGCAGCCAACCCGGACATCATGAAGCGTTTCCGAAAGATCGGGCTCAGAACGGTTATCGTGGGATTCGAGAGTTTTTCCGACGAGGAGTTGGAAGAATACGACAAGGGAATAACGAGTGCGGTCAACAAGGAAGCCATGTCCATACTAAACCGGCTTTCCATCTGCTGTTATGCAACTATCATTCTCCCCGCCCGGTGGAGCCGGGCTGAATTCGACGAGTGCGGCCGCAGGTTCCGGGAGCTGGGCATACGATTCGTAAACCTTCAGCCCATCACGCCTCTTCCGGGAACCGGTTTCGAGGCGGACAAAGACAGCCTGGTCATCGACAAAAAGGATTTTCCGAAATGGGACCTGGCCCACGTCACCGTGCGGCCCGAAAAAATGAGCGTGGCGGATTACTACGGCGAGATTCTGCGCCTATACATGAAAACGCTTTTCAGGCCGGCCATGTTGCCCGGCTATTTCAAGTACCCGCCCCACCGGTTGGTAAAAATGCTTGTCGGTTCTTTCCGGGTTACACGCCAATACGAGCAAAAAAAGAGGGACGCCCGCCATGCCTAAAATGCTGTTCATCCAACCGACTCAGTATGGTGTCGACGGAAAGCTTTGCAAGCAAAAGAAAATATACCTTCCGGGCCTGGTCTTTCCCCTGTTGGCATCCATGACGCCCGATAACTGGGAAGTATCGGTAAAAATCGAAGTGGTTGATGATCTCGACTTCAATGAAGACGCTGACCTGGTGGGCATAGGCACCATGGGATATACCATCTACCGCGCCCTGGAAATCGCATCCCACTATCGCAAACGCGGAATCCCGGTCGTCCTGGGAGGATACATGGCGTCCATGGTCGTGGAAGAATCACTCAAGCACGTTGACTCGGTGGTGGTGGGGGACGCGGAAATCTCCTACCCCAAGTTGCTGGCCGACTACGAGCGAACCGGCCGAATCGAAAGCGTTTACGACAACCGTGTGGAAAACCTGGCCGGCCTTCCGGTTCCACGCTACGAACTTCTGACCGAAAAACCCATAGGCAACATGCTGCCGGTTCAGGCGGGCCGCGGCTGTGTTCACAAGTGCAGTTTCTGCTCCATAGCGTGCATATACAAGGGCCGTTACCTGACCAGGCCCGTAGACGAAGTGCTGAGAGACATCCAAGCAGTGAAAGACCTCGGCTTCAAGCGATTCTATCTTCTCGACGACAACATCGTGTCCAATCCGCCGTTCTTCCGGGCTTTGTGCAGCGAACTCGAACCTCTCAAAATGACCTGGGCCACCCAGTGCTCTATCAACCTGGCCCGAAACCCAAGGCTCTTGGAAGCAGCGGTCAGGGCCGGCTGCAACCTGTTGAGTTTGGGTATCGAAAGCATCACCCAGGAAGGCCTGGACCTATTGGAAAAACGCTGGCTCAAGGTGGAAGACCACGAAGAACTGCTGTCTCGCATTTACAAGGCCGGCATCATGC
>SLPX01000350.1 GCA_007131745.1 Myxococcales bacterium | reverse complement strand
TGTGTGGGGAAAATCCTTGGGAATCGTCGGGTTCGGTCGTATCGGACAAGCCACAGCGCGACGTGCTCAAGGATTCGGCATGAAGGTTCTTTACCATGATCCATCTTCAGAAATAGAAACCCTGGAAAACGGTTTTTCTGTAAAAAAGGTGTTGCTGGAAGATCTTTTGAAACAATCGGATTTTGTATCCATTCATTGTCCTCTTTCTGAAGAGACGACCCATCTGATAGGGAAGCGACAGCTCTATCTGATGAAGCGTTCAGCGATCCTGGTAAACACCGCTCGTGGACCCGTGGTGGATGAAGTTGCCCTGGTGGATGCATTGCGAAACGGGGTCATTGCGGCAGCGGGTCTGGATGTATACGAAAACGAACCCGAAACGACTCCGGGGCTTCTGGATCTTCCCCAGGTCGTGGTTGCCCCCCATATAGGGTCCGGGACAGCGGAAACCCGCGAAAAGATGGCACACATGGCAGTCGACGCGGTAGCGACTTTTTTCGCCGGTGTCCGCCCCGCTCACGTGGTGAATCCCGAAGTCCCTGCCGCGCCGATTTTTAACCGGTGACCCTACATTCTCTTTGAAACCATCTTTCCCCAAAAGGTTTTTTGTATTAAACTATTCCCGTGATGCTGAAAAAGTTTGGTTTTTTTGTCTTGATGATGTTGTTTCTCTCCGTCTGCCGATTTGATCCCGGCGGTCTTTCGCAACTAGGCGTTTCAGACGATGGTTCGGTTTATGAAGACCGCATTGTGGACAACGTGGATGCGGATATCCCTCCCAATTGCGGCGACGGCGTAGTAGACGAGGATGAGGAGTGCGACGACGGAGAAGACAATTCGGATTTTTTTCCTGACGCCTGTCGGACCGACTGCCGGCTTCCCTGGTGCGGCGACGGAGTCGTAGACACCGGAGAAGAGTGTGACTACGGTGCATTAAACAGCGATGTGGAGCCGAACATGTGCCGGACCGACTGCCGGTTGCCGCATTGCGGCGACGGAGTAGTAGACAATCTCGAAGAATGCGACGACGGGGAATTGAATTCTGACATCGTTCCGGGAGCATGCCGAACCGACTGCCGCTTGCCCCATTGCGGCGACGGGGTCGTGGATCCGGGAGAGGAGTGCGACGACGGAATATACAATTCAGACATTGAGCCCAACGCGTGCAGAACGAATTGCAGGCTGCCTTATTGCGGTGACGGTGTGGTGGACGACGGCGAGGAGTGCGACGACGGCAATCAAAACGATGGAGACGGTTGCAGTTCGACGTGCGTGGTTTTTCCCAGGCCGGTGGAGAATTCCCTGTGGGAGTGTTTCCAGGAAAACATAGAGAGTTGCGACGGCGGCATTGGAACATGGTGTACCACAAACGGCTCCATCAACACCTGCAACGGCGAGGAGATGGATGGTTGCATGAATCCGCCGTGTGTTCATATTTATTCCGGAAACAGGGGTTATTGCGGGATCGGGGGAGTTCACCAAACTGTTCGTGTCCCCTATGCTCCGTACGTGGTTCTTTACGGCAGGTACAAGACCGAATGTGACAGGCACGCGGGTGATGCCGCTCTTGTAATCAACGACGGGACTGTTCGTCACGAACTGGTGTTCATCCGTCGCGAAGAACTGCACTGGGAGGAGAAAATTGTAGATATGACTCCCTGGGCCGGCCAAGACGTCAGGCTCGAAGTCATAATCCGGGATTTGAGCGACAAGTGGTGCAATGCAACGGATCGAAGCGTCCGGATCAGAGTGGATTATCTGGAGTTCCGCCAGCATTTGCCTTAATAATGATTCCGACAACAAGAATCTAAAAAGCCGTTGAACCGACGATGAGCCGGTGCATGGAGAGAATGTGATCTCACCGGAAACGGATGTTACATGCCGGATACCGAAAATCTGAATCAATGGATCGAAATCGACGCGGAGGCTTATCTGCACAATCTTCGTTTTTTTCGGAATCTTGTGGGAACGAGAGAACTGTGCGCGGTGATCAAGGCCAATGCATACGGCCACGGAATCGATGAAATCTCCCGGCTGGCTCGTGATTCGGGAATGGTGGACTCTTTCGGAGTGCATACCTTGGACGAGGCGCATCGGCTGAGCGGTTTGGGCATGGACGTCTTGATCATGGGCTACACTCCGGCCGCCCGGTTGAAAGAAGTGGTAGAGCACGGTTTCAGGCAAGTGGTGTACGACGAAGAAACCTTGAAAACACTCGATCGCATAGGCCTTGAAACCGGAAGGAAAGCCAGGGTGCATCTGAAGGTCGAAACAGGAACGAACAGGCAGGGAACAACCGGGGCCGAATTAAGAAAACTGTTGGAGATATTGAGGGATGGAGGCGGTGTGGCCGGGGAGGGGATATACACTCATTTCGCTAATATTGAAGACACCACCCGACACGATTACGCCCGGCGACAGATGGAAGAGTTTGAGTCCGTTGTTGAAGAAACCCGATCGATGGGCTTGAATTTTCCGCTGGTTCATTCGGCTTGCAGCGCGGCCGTGCTGCTTTTTCCCGGAACATGGGGAAACATGGTCAGGCTGGGCATAAGTCAATACGGACTGTGGCCGTCGAGGGAGACGCTGCTTTCCTATCAGCTTGAACACCGTGTAAACACGGCGGGAATATTGAAGCCGGTGCTGAGCTGGAAGTGTCGAATCAGCCAGATCAAAAATGTGACAGCGGGAAGCCGTATAGGTTACGGTTGCACTTACCTGACAACCAGGCCCACAAAGTTGGCGGTTTTGCCGGTCGGATACTGGGACGGCTATGACCGTGCTCTTTCACACGTGGGCTATGTGCTGGTAAACGGCCGCAGGGCACAAGTCCGCGGACGTGTGTGCATGAATCTTGTCATGGTGGATGTCACGGATATTGAAAACGTGAAAAAAGAAGACGAGGTGGTTTTGTTGGGTTGCCAGGGCGACGATGTGATAGCCGCGGATGATCTTGCAGCCATGATAGGCACCATCAACTACGAAGTAACAGCGAGGTTGCGCAGGGAGATACCCCGCATCGTTGTTTGATCTCACCCTTAGGACTGAACCGGCATAGCCGGAACCTTGATTTCAAAAGTAGTGCCGCGACCCTCCTTGGTGTCGACCTTGATCAGTGCCTTGTGTTCCGCGAGGATCTGCTGTGTTATGGAAAGTCCCAGCCCTGTGCCCTTGTCTTTTGTCGAAAAAAACGGCTCAAAAATTTCTCCAAGTTTTTCTTCAGGAATTCCGGGTCCGTTGTCCTTGATGGTTATTTTGACGAAACGGGGACGAATGGTTTTATCGGAGAACTGTTCCGCCGCCGGCAGTGATTCTTCCACTATTGAAGCCGCTATTTCAATTCGTCCTCCCGGCGATACCGCTTCTTTAGCGTTCTTCAATATATTGAGCAGAGCACGGCGGAACTGGCCTTCATCCAGCATGGCCGGCAACGGCTCATCTCCTGTTTCGAAGTTCACCGTGATTCCTTCCTGTTCGTATTCCCTGCCGATAAGGCTCAAAATGGAACGAACGACCGCGGCGACATCTTCTCTTTCGAGTTTCAGGCGGGGCATCCGTGCAAACAAGAGATATTCTTCAGTGATTTCGGCGAGGCGATCCACCTCGTTTTGAATCAACACCACGAGTTTGCGGGCTTCGTCCGTGTCTCCATCTTCTCCGATCTCTTCTTCAAGCATTTCCGCGTTGAGGCTAATTGAAGACAAAGGGTTTCGGATCTCATGGGTAATCTGTGCGGCCAACCTCCCCATGACCGCCATCCGTTGCGCCCTTGCCGCCTTGCGCTCGGTTTCGATCAGGCGGGACTCTCTTTCTTCCAATGCTCCGGCCATTACGTTAAACTCCCTGGCGAGAGAACCCACCTCGTCGGCTGATTCGATCTTCATCCTTAGCCCGTATTCTCCCTTTCCGATTCTGCGCGCGCCGTCCGCCAAGCGCCTGAGCGGCCTTAGCGTAAGTTGGCTCGCCCAGGTGATGATCACGCCCAGGATCAGGGCAAGCACCGCCCAAACCATGGTTGCATAGAAAGCCCTCGTCTCGGTGGTCTCCAGTCTAGACGCCGCCCGGATAACCGTTGGGACAAGGTTGTTTGAAAGCCTGCGCCTCAGGTTATTTGAAAGGGATCTCAGGTTGCCGAAGGTAGTTCTTTCACGCCGCCTAAGCCCCAGTCCTGTAACCTGTGCACTTGCGGGAAGTTTTGAGCCGGCTTCTTTTTCTGCTTCCTGAAAAAGCAATTCATATAGCTTGTCGGTCTTGCGGAAATTGGATTCAAGAGATTCGAGTTCCCTGATTACCCCTTCTATGAACTTCTTTTCTTCGTCGGGCAATTCAATAATTCCAGTTTGTTTGGCAATCTTGATTCCCTGTTGAATCCTCTTCAGGCGGTGGTTTCGGGCCATGCGAATCCAGCGGGTCACCATCACGGGATTCCGATCTTCCGGCAAAGTGCCCAAGAGATTGATCAGGTTGTTTTGCAGGGTGTGCACCTCGGTGATCAAGAGATTCAGCTGTATGTATGCTTCGTTCAGGCGCAGATATACCCGGTTCAAAAAACGCAGATCGTCCTGGATTTGATGCATCCTTACGAGGCTGTATGTCGACACTCCTCCGAAAAGCAGGATGATCGCGGTAAAACCCGAAAATATTTTTGCTGCAATGGATAAGCGCATTGCTCATCTCCATGTTGTTGCGGGGGAATCACGGTCGCGGGAGTAAACCACCGGGTTCCCCGGTCTTGAGCCACAGACCCTATCACAGCCCGAGCTTGTATGATATTATAAGAGACAGGACGAAGAAAACATCTCGATGAGAATAGATGAAATAGATATGGTTTATTGAGCAAAAAGCTCTTTCTTCCGCTGTTAGCGGATGGAACTGGAGGTGGAGAATGCGGCAATCAACCATGGAGAAGGTTTTGAGCGGAATTGCAATCTTTTGTTTTTTTTGCGGTGTGTTCGTAATTGCAGGTGGGGGGTGTTCGAAAAAATCCGGCACGATTATCACGGGTGATCCATGCAGCCATGGCGATGAATGCCCCGAAGGTTGGTACTGCGACACGCTCGATACCGGCAAGTGCCGTCCGGTGGAGTGTACAAGCAACGATGATTGCAAAGAAGGAGAATTTTGCGACACTGCAAACACCCAGGCATGCCACAGGTTGAGATGTTCCAACCACAAGGATTGCCCCCTGCTCTGGCTGTGTGATGACACAACCGGAGAGTGTTACAATCCGGATCCGACACGCAATGATTGCATCCCCGCGCGGCCCGGGTGTCCGTGTACGACTCAACAGTTGGGCCAGACAATAGGTTGCAGGGCCGAATCCCTGGATCCAAGCGTGGATATCAGTTGCCGCGGCGGGCAGTCGGTTTGCGACGGGGAAAGGTGGGGCCCCTGTGTTGATGAATACAACCCAGGGTGCGATAAGATCGAATTCGGACCACGCGACATGAATCCAACCGATGATAATTCTGCGAACGTAAAGCGCGGAATCGACGGAGAACTGTTGCTGGATCCCGACGAGCGCTCCATTGACACCGGATACGTCTGGATTGCAAACAGCGGGGAAAACACGGTGTCGAAGATGGATGTTTCCACCGGGAAAGAAGTCGCTCGCTATCCCTGTGTTATGGATGGTGTCGCAGGACTTTTAGATGTTCCGATTCCATACCCGTCGGTTCATGCGTACAACGACTGCGCTCACTGCCCCTCTCGAACCGCTATCGATTACAACGGAGACGCGTATGTTGCCAATCGTGCCTTCGGAGCGCTGAGTTCTGTGACGAAATTCGCAAACAGTCTCGAAGATTGCATCGACCGCGACGGCGATGGAGTGATCACCACATCAACGGATGTAAACGGTGACGGCATGATTGACTTGGACGATCCCGATGAATTTCCCGGTTTCAACGATGAGTGCGTATTGTGGACCGTCGCTGTGGGTGGAAACAACGGCGTAGCACGCGCCATCGCGATAGATCCTGGCTCCGCGCCCGACATGTCACCGCACGGAAACGTATGGGTCGGGCTCTACAACGAAAGGAAAGCGGTTCAGCTATCGGGCGAAGACGGAAGCCTGGCGATGGAAGTCGATCTCGGAGAAGTGCGTCCTTACGGGGCAGCGATTGACGGAGCCGGAAGAGCCTGGTTTACCGGGATAAGCGACGGCATGCTGGTACAAGTCGATACTTTTGTAGGAGACGTGGTCTCGACTGCAGATATCAACGCGGGAACGGGATGCCCTGGAACATACGGAATAGCAGTAGATGTAAGCGGCAGGATCTGGTTGGGCGGCTGGGACTGCAATACCGCGATAAGGTATAATCCGGCAGATGATGAATTTGCTACCATAGAATTCGCTGGTCTGGGCCGGGGTTCCACAACCCGGGGGATCGCTCCCGATCTTGACGGTAACATCTGGGTGGCCCACACCGACAGCTGGGTCACCAAGTTCGACGGCGACACCATGACTGAAACCAACGCCTATTATATTGATCATCATCTTCCCGGCGAAGCCACGAATAACACGATAGGTGTAGGGATTGATCGATACGGCGCAGCCTGGGTCGTCAGCCGAAACGATCTTTATGCCCAAGGCACGGTCACCAGGATACTTTCCGACAACACCCAGGACGGATGGCCCGCGGGTTTGATGCCATACACTTACAGTGATTTCACCGGCTTCGGTATTTTTTCGGTTGTTCGTCCCATGGGCTGGTACAATGTACTTGTTTCCGCGTGTGAAGACGAAGATCCGGACAACGAACCTTTTATTAGCACTGATTGGCAGACTTTGGACTGGATAGAGCACGAGCCGCCCGGCACCACTGTGAGAATCAGGTTTAAGGTGGTCGACGACCTGGCTGATTTACCCGACGCGCCTTGGTGGGGGCCGTTCGACGATCCTCCTGTGGATCT
>SLPX01000259.1 GCA_007131745.1 Myxococcales bacterium | reverse complement strand
GGACGTCGCCGTTTGAAGCTCCCCTTCGGGGAGCATCGTCGGCGACTCGGCCAAATCCCTTCAGCCCTTCGGGCAGCGGTCTTCTGACGCCGGCTTTTTCCGAACCTGCTTCAACTTTCGGGCTCGGCGGACAAAGCGCTGCTTCGGTGGACGAAAAAGCTAATTGTGTCCTTGGCGGCCATTCTTCACTTTTGTGGTTTTGCAACCATCCGGTTTTACTTGCATCTGCTTCGGGCTAAAAGATCTGCACTCCCCACTCTGCAAGGCGATCACAAAGTCCTTTTTTGGGCGGCTTATCATAAAGCAGGATGCTCTATCTCCACTGATTTCGTGCAATTCCGCTTTCGCGATAGATTTGAAACCGTCGAAAATACGACTTTGTGATTACCCTAGTAATTGGAAAACCAGCGGGAAACAGGAAGTAGAAAAACTATGAAGGATCAGCCGTACCAAAGAGGATTGAGCGGTAAACCCAAGGTCTATACCGGATTCACTGCCGGGTCACTGCACGTTGAGCGTCCCCATGAATTCAGGATCAAAAAACAACCCTTCATTCGATCCCGATCCCACCGTGTCGCAATAGGTCCAGGTGTGCCCCCCGTCCAAACTGAACCGGTATACATACCTGTAATCCCCGGGCAACATGTCCGCCAACGGAAGCATGCCGACATACTCGTTGTCATTGCCGTCAATCAAGTTAAACCCGGCGTAGACATACCTGAACCCCGATTGCGTCTGAGGATTCACGTCCTCCGGGCCCCAACCGAGCTGAGCGACTATCGGTGCGAACTCGTCCGGCGTCACGCCGTCTTCCCAGATCCGCCCGTAAACGGCAGGCCCGGGGTCGTCATCGGGAATCTCATGGGGCCACTGGATCACGCAGTAATCCGCCTCGACATCCAGTCCTGTCTCGTTCACATAACAGTCCTCGCTGCAAAGCGAAACTTCTGATAGTGAATTGCGCGGAATCGGCGCGCCTACATGGAAATCCTGGAAATTATCGCGCAAATTCCTGCAACCAAGATCCCCACGTATCGCCGCTGTCTCATTGCTCAAAGCAGGCGTCGCTTCGCCCACGCACGGCGTGCCGGTTCCATAACTCACCATGTCCACGAACCCGTCCGGACACGTTACTTCATCCAGCGGATCCGTGCTCGCAACAAGCGCTACCTTTCCGTTCGTTGCAGACATCGGTATGTCCCCTGTTGCATCAGGAGTCGGAAGATCCATGGTTCCACCGGTTCCGGCCGCTAATTGAACCAGGTAAAATCCTCCCGGCTGGATGACCCCTGAGAGTTCGGTCAACTGGTTGCCCCAATTATTCCCCCCCGCCGAAGTATACTGAATCGACCATCCGGCCAACGATACTGAAGTGCTCCCGGTGTTGTGCAACTCAACGAAATCGTTTCTATATTCCGCTCCTGAATTGCCGCCGCCGCCGTACACCTGGCTGATCACCACGCCCCCTCTGCAGCATTCGTCTATGCCGGCCAACACCTCGTAATCGTTCTCGTTTCCACTGAACAATGTCACATGCAGGTACAGAGTCACCGTCTCATCGGTGTTGTTCCTGTATGATAAGTACTCGTTGTCGTCCATACTAACACCAGAGGCCAATGGCGTCCCGTCGGCGTTCCGGATGTACGCGTCGATATCACCCTGGGCGTGGGTGAAAAGAACCGCTATGTCCAAGACACCGCCCGGGCAAACTTCAAACGAGAAGTAGTCATCATCGTCGCCGCACAGAACCAGATCCTGATAATACCCGGGCAGGAGCGGAGCCGCGGTCTCAATCGTATGGTTGGGCGAGTAAATATCATCAACACACGGTTCCACAAATGTTATCGTAACCACCGGGTCGACCATTGTCCATTCCGTCCCGTCGGTAAAAATCGCTATCAATACGGTCTGGTTGTCCGTCAATACGACTTGTCCAGTGTTTGTATAACTCCAATCGGGAGGGGGTACACAAAGCAACTCATCACCGTATGGAGCACAATCATCACCGTCCAAAACAGCCATTCCCGGAAAACCCCCACCGTTGTTCGTGACGGAGATTGTGTAGTCACCGTCTTCAGGAGCGGTGAACACCAACCAAATCGTGTTCGGCGGATCATCGTTGCAACTAAAACCAGGGCTCGGATGGTCGGTATAAGTTCCCATCATGACATTTTCGCCCACGAACACTTCGGCCGGGTTCGTGCATTCGTCGCCGATGCATCCCCATTCGTCCTCACCGTCCGGGCATTGTTCTACTCCGTCGCAGACCTGTTCCAATGGAATGCAGGTTCCGTCATTGCAGGTGAACTCGGTGTCCGGGTCGCAAAGTCTCGTTATCGTGATCACCGGGTTCACCATCGTGTTGGAATCAAGATTGGTGGAAAACACGATCAGTACGGTCTGTCCGGCGGTCAATGCGACTTCTTCCGTCATAGATCTCGCATTTGAGTCACTGCACAGCAACTCGCTTCCATATGGTGAACAATCCGTGCCGTCCAAAATAACCATGCGGGAATTCGGCCATGTCGTGGTGTTGTTCTGTGCATGGATCTCATACACGCCGTCCTCGGGAGCCGTGAACTCCAGCCAGATTGCATTGTACATATCGTCCGCGCAGGAGAAAACATCAATCGGGTCATCATGGAAAATCCCGGTAAAAGCGTTTTCACCCATAAAAACCTCAGCCGCGTTGGTGCATTCGTCGCCAATGCATGCCCACTCGTCCGAACCGTCCGGGCAGTGTTCGGTTCCGTCACAGCGCCCGGCCGCGGGAATGCAGGTTCCGTCATTGCATGTAAACTCGGTGTCGGGATCGCATTCCCTGCTTATGGTGATCACCGGGTTGACCATCGTGAAGTTCTGCCCGTCCGCTGAAAACACGATCAACACTGTCTGTCCCTCTGTCAAAGTGATCTCCCTCTCCATTGTGCGGGCGTCTTGATCGTCGCACAGCAACTCGCTTCCATAGGGAGAACAATCCGTGCCGTCCAAAATAACCATGCGGGAATACGCCCACGTCGTAGTGTTGTTCTGTGCCAAGATAGTGTAATCATCGTCCTGGGGCGCCGTGAAACGAACCCAGATGGCATTGTACATGTCGTCCTTGCAGGAGAACGCGTCAATCGGGTCATCATCAAAAGTCCCGGTGAACGCGTTCACGCCCATTGCAACGATCGCTGCGTCATCGCAAGCCTCTCCGCTTGACTGGTCCACACAGGCGGGCGTCACGTTATAGTCATCGCATACCTGGTCCGTATCGGTACAATCTACGCTTGTTTCCCAGTAAAAGCATCCATCAGCCGCCTCTTCACATACTTCCAGGATCATTCCATTGCAGCGGAGATCGCCGGAATCCGTGCACTCGCTCACGCAGGTGAACACGCAATACGCGTCGTCTCCGTCCTCTACGCACTCTTGTCCGTTGAGTTCACAATCTTCGACATCGGCCCACACGAGGCAGCCGTTTGTGCCCTCTTCGCAGACCTGGACTACGTTAACGTCACACTGGTAAATCCCTGCCTCGGAGCATTCGTCTACACAAGTGTCCGCACAATACGTGTCCCCATCTTCGTGAACGCAGAACTGATTGTTGTCTTCGCAATCTTCCACGTCCGCCCACACCCGGCAGCCTTCTTGGCCCATTTCGCAAGACTGAATCACGTTGCCGTTGCAACGGGTCTCGCCTTCGACGGAACACTCATGGTTGCAACACCCGGAAACATCGAACCTGCAAGTGTCATCGTTGCAAGCCAAATCGCCGCCGTCGTAGCCCTCGCTTTCGCAGGTGGCGCCGCCCAGGTAGCCCGAGTCGCACTCTTCGCCGACTTCTATGATTCCGTTTCCGCACTCCGCGGCCGCATAGCAGCCGGTTGTGTCAAAAGTGCAATCATCGGTGCAAGCAAGTGTGCCTCCGCCGTAGCCGAGGTCACCACAAGTCATCCCGCCGAGATTGTCTCCGTCACATTCCTCTCCCTCATCGATTATTCCGTCTCCACAAACAGCTTTGTCGTCACCACTGCCACCGCACGCGGCAAACATCAAGCCGCAAATCAAAGCCGCGGCGAAAAAGGGGTAAAGTCGGCGTTTCATGATTATTTCCTCCTTAAGTCCTAGTTCTTCCATTGTTTTCAAAATTCCAACCAGATCCTGTATTCTTCTTTTAATCGAAACCAAACACCTCGAGGTCCGCATACATTCAAGGACCAGTTGAGTGCCGAACTACGATTGGTTAGCAAAAAAAAAAGGAATTAACAAGGATAACGCGAACTATAATCAGGGCAATCGCAAAGTGCTTTTTTGCGCTGATACTCAGAGAACAGTTAAGCTTTTGATTGCTTTAATTGAGTTCCGAGTTCTCAGACAAATCTGAAATTATCGAAAATACGACTTTGCGATCACCCCGTGCAACCATTTGAAAAACATCGGCGGCGGCGGATCTCAGCCTTCAATACCGCAGGGAGAGATCAGGCAAAGTTCCGCTACGATCAGCTCCATCCGCTCACAGTTCAGACCCGCCCAAACATTCACCACCCTTTTTATCGTCTCTTACATTACACGAATAACATTTATAAAAGAAAAACTACCCTTATCAAAAAATATCATTGACATCTATAAACACTTTGATCTACTTTGTTACTCATTGGTAGATCTTTCCAAGAAAGCGGGTGGAATCATGCAAGAGAAGAGAAGAGAAGAGAAGAGAAGAGAAGAGCCGTAAACACCGTTTGATGAAGTGGCCGGCCCTCATTGCCCTCCCTGCAGTAGTTTTGTTCATAGCTTACTGCACGGTAGCGCCTGTTCAAGACACCGATGAAACCTACTCCGAACGTACCGAACAAAAACCTCAACTGATAGTGTATTCAATATCGGTTCCCACGCGAAAAATGTACATGGATCTCGAAATACAGGGATTCCTGTTGCCTTCGAGCATGGCTCGGCGGGACGTTCGCCCGGAGGTTCAAGATCGCTATCTCGTAAGGCTCATGGAGGGCCAGGTCGAACAACTCCAAGTCCAGGGCGTGGACGTCGAGTTGCCGACACGGAGATCCTTCACCGATGAATACTGGGAGGAAGCAACATCCGATCCGAATTGCACCATCACATTTCTCGAGAAGATAAGGGCGGAATCACATCCGGACGAACCGATTGAACTCGGTTTCAACATTGTGAGCGGTAGGAGATTCAAAGCCGCCGGTGATATCTTCTGTCCGTACGACGAAAACGAGACAGCCGACAGGTGCAAAGAATCCATCGAAAGAGAAATAAAAAAAATCGAATCCACCTATGGGCCGAATAACGTTCAAAAGGTGATCATTGGGGAAACAGCCGAACATGAACGGCCCATTTACGCCGTAAGAATCGGGCGAATCACCGAAGAAAACGATGACGCGTCGCCCGCTCTTTATTACATCGCCACCCAGCATGCTCAAGAGTGGATGGCCGCGGAAGCCGCCATGCGGATAATTCGATATTTCGCTGAGGAACTCAGCGACAATCCGGGCGGCGATATCGCTTCTCTTTTGAAAGACCGAACCTTGGTTGTAGTTCCGGTGGCAAATCCTGATGGATACCAGCATTCTCATGATGTAACCCGTAGCTGGAGAAAAAGCCGCACCAAGCAACATTGCGAACTCACACCCGGTGTAGACCTGAATAGGAATTATGAAGTTGGATTCGGACAAGGGTTCGGATCGGGCAATTGCAGCTCATTGATATATAGGGGCTCCGAAGCTTTCTCCGAATCAGAGTCCCAGGCGTTGAAGAACCTGGTAATAAACGATTTGGAGCTGCAATATGGCCCGCATGGCTCATATGAACCCGTGGTTGCTCTCGACGTGCATACATGGGGCAACATGGTTCTCTTCCATCCCGGGACGGGGACAAGCGGTCATGATCCTGAGGAGTGTGAAGTCGGGGACAATTGCCTCACCCCGGATTTCGGATTGCTCAGGTCCATTTTCGGCAGCGAAGACCCTGAGTCATCCATCAAGTCGAAGACGCCCAATGGGATCGATCCTTTCCTGGATCCTGAGTGGGACGAACGATGGCCGATTGGAATAGGCGATCGCATCATTTATCCGGTCGGCGGCGGCCTGAAGGGTGAACTCATGATGGGCGAATTTCCTGATGGGATGACAAAACCGATCTCCGTCACTCTCGAACTTTCTTGGTGGAATCCATATGAATATTCACCATTCCTTGCAGAGGATTTCCCGAAGACTTACGTCGACGACCTCGCGGCGAACCAGATCGAACTCGTCCACTACCTGCTCGAGTTACTCCCGGACATCAAAAATGGTTCATACGCTGCCTCACAAGTAGGTCATTACAGCATACCTGCAATAGAGCGCCGCTGCTATGGCCAATACGACAATGATTACCAGGTCACAGGAGAATGCTGGAACAATAACCAACCGGCGCTTTACGCCGCGGCCTTGAAAGGCCTGACCAATGTGAAGATCTTTCCGCCGGACGGTTACTTGGGCACTTCAAACGACGATGTAAAAGGGCACACCTACAATCTCTACCAGTGGGTGCCGGACAAACCTTATATCTTCCCCCCGGAAGCGACTATCTGCTCCCGCCAGGAAGGTTGTAAAACCATCGTCCTCGACGACGGTCACAATCAGGTAAACCTCTGCACCACCGGGTTGTTCCCTGAAGGCAAAGGGTTCACATTCAGAAACTTTCCCTTCTGCGGATGGGTCATTGACGGCGGCGTCGGATCCTATATCGCCAGAAAAAGAGTCAGCCTGAAGACGATGCGTGACGCTCGCCTGTTTTACAGTTTTCTTCAGAGCTCGAAAGGTTGCAAAATCGTCCAGGTGCGGATCCAGAGCAGGACAAAGCAGCGAATCGTACGCCGGCATCCACGTACTGGTCGTGGAGTATTCAACAATTCGTCGTTCAGCTTCTTCAACACCGAAGTTGTGGATGCCATGGATTTCGACGGCGAGGAGGATGTCACCGTCATCTTCGAGGTAACAAGCGACGAAGGAAATTGCGACCCGTTTATTGTCAGTGACGTGGTGTTCGTAGGCTGGAAGGTTAACGATTAAGTATTAAGTATAATGCTCCTGGATAAAAAGGCTCACGAGGTGTTATCTTGACAAGCATGAATAAAAGAAAACCAACCTATTTAGGATCGGCAATAGTAGTGTTCTTCGCAGTTTTCCCGGCCTGCGGCTCCCGGCCCGGATTGGACCCGACTGAAGATGCCGGCACGGCCGATGCGATTACACCCATGCCTTGCGGTGAAACCGCAGCCTTGCAGCCTGGCGCGGCTTGGCCCATGTACATGGGTTGCCCCGAGCGAAGGAGCCGCTCCGCTGCTGTGGGTCCGGCCACACCGGACAAAATCAGGTACATTGAAAGAGACGACATCAATTGGATGGGAATAAATCCCGTCATAGGAGCGGGCGGAACCGTTTACATAGGATCTTTTTATGCATACTTTGAAGGAAACAGCATGTTCGGTCCTGAATACTGTATCCGGCGGCTCCATGCGTTCAACCAGGACGGCACAGAGAAGTGGGTCTTTGAATCACTGATTGATTTTGAAGAAGACAATTATTACGACCCGGGTTCAGGAAATCCTCCGACCGCTATCACCCTTGGGATAGACCGCATCTACTTCGTAATCAGCAGAGATTGCGGTATTGGACATGAGATAGGCTTACCCGCTGCTGTCATGGCAATCGATTACGAGGGAAATGAGATCTGGAGCTTTTCTGTAAGCCACGATTCCAATCCTACCAGCATAACAATGGATCAGGACGGAAACATTTATTTCCTTGATAAAAACTTTTTGGTTTCCTTGGCGCCCGACGGCATCGAGCGCTGGTCGACTAATATAGCCGTTGGTAGCGGATACCAGTTTCCGCTGCTATACGCGCAAAACCGGATTTTCGGCGGGCGCATAAACACTGTTTTCTCATTGAACACTGATGGCGATCTTTTGTGGCAAATGGAGATCGGTGATTCATTGACATCAGCCATGAGCCTGGGAGACAACAACATCATATATCTCACCGCTTCAGTGGACAAGGTGGATACACTCTACGCCCTTTCAACGGAAGGAGAGATTCTGTGGTCCCAAACCATCGGCGAAGATTCGACTACATCATCCCTCGCTGTGGGTCCTGACGGAATAATTGTAGGTTCAATAGCAAATAGTGTTTACGCTTTTTCGTCGGATGGTGAACTACTGTGGACCTATGAAGAGGAATCGGCAAGGTATCGCAAGAGTCCAGTGATAGACGGAGAAGGTACGATATATGCCATTAATAACAGTCGTCTCAACGCGATACGCCACGACGGAACTCTCAAGTGGGAGAAGGGCGGTAAGGAAATCATGAACATTAATCCTACTTCCATGTTGGCCATCGGCGCCGACGGAGCCCTCTACGCGAATTGCGGCAATAAACTGTGCATCATCGAACCCTGAGAGCGAACCGCGTTTCCTGCAAACACCCTTTCTCCTTGAATTCGGCGACCGGTTCATGAAACACGCGCCGGCCAATGCCACAACCTTTCCAATGATCAGCAACAGACATGGGAGTCGCCGCGGTCGCGGCCGCGCTCACCTTTGTCTTGTGGCTCCGCGCCCGCCGCGGCCTCGTTAAACTATAATACTGCTCAGCCACAATTACTTTCGTGCAGCCCGTTTCGTCATGAAAAAAGCCCTTGCGGGCGGTCCGTACAATCAAGCCCCTGGTTGTTGGTTGTCGTAATTCATCGGGAACTTTTCGGGGGTTTTAAGGGAGGATACAAAGAGATGCGGATGCGATTGTTTTTTTTGTTTGCCGGCTTGAAGCCTTTGATTTTTATGTCCAGGTAGGTTGTGGAGATATCCCGAAAGGCGTACATACAAACCGGGCTGTTTGAGCATTCATCAGCAGAAAAACGGGGGTTGGTTGAAAATCCCGGAGCAAGAAGTTGGGTGCTTCCGTCGGAAAAACGGATTTTCGAGGAGTTGGGGATATTCAAATCTCCCAAGGCCGGATTTGCGGTGATGACAAGTAAAAAGATAGAGATCGGTTTTGAGAAGTGCAGTCGGATATGGGCGTCTGCAGAGTAGGGAATTTCAATGGAATTGTCCGGCTTAACGGTGGCAGAGGATTGTTTTCCTGTTTCATTTTTGATTGTAATTTTTGAAACGGGAATGGGCTTTCCCAAAACAGCGGGAGCCCAGTCTTGGAAGGACTCTTTTTTAGGATCTTGGTTTTGCCGATTCAAAACAAGTCTTAAGATGTCAATTTGGTGGGGGGATATGGATCCTACATCCGGGATTTGGAAATTTCTGCTCTTCACTTTGAAGAGATCTTCGAGAAAGATGTGAAAAGCCTCTTGACGACTACCTCCTTGGTGGCGGAAGCAGGCGACACGCCGCCAAAAAAGATCCATAACCATAAATAGATGCTCAAACGTATTGGTTATTTTTGCTGGTTCTATTGCAGGTAAAATGCATTGTTCTTTGAATGCTTCTTCGGCTGCCGGGTGAGTAGTGGAGAAGGTCCCGTCTTCCATCGAGCGGGCGAAAAGTGGTGGTCCATAGTACGTCATTCCATGACCGAATGGATAATCGTAAGAATAAGGACTTAAAAGGATGAGATCCGGTCGTCCGTCACCGTCAAAATCAGTGATGTCTTGAATTTTCAAATCCTTTGTTGCGGGATATTCTCCCGATCCTTTTTTTGAACTTGTAAAAATGACAACACGAGGAGGCATACTTCCGTGATGCTCCCAGTCTTTTATACGGAGGATGGCTTCCTCGCGGCCATCCCCGTCGAAGTCAAACAGTGAAAGGGAAAAAACCTTCTCCGCGTGCTCATCATACACGAATTTTTCTTGGAATACCTTGACTGGGGGTGTGTTGGACTTGGCCTGGAATGCCAGAGTCCATTGAGCTCGGTGGCCGTAGTCGTCCTCAGAATCGCTCATCCAGAATCCCCAGAACCCTCCGTCTTGTGTTTGCAGGCAGGTACTCTTGGTCAAAATGTGATACTGAGACATAAATGTATTTATGTGATCATTATTGCGTAGGTTTTCTGCATGCTCTTTGGCGATAGTTGCACAAAATTTCGACCGCGATTTTTTTTGAACGTCAGCTTCTGCTTTTTCGAGTTCTTGTTTTCGACGGGTTTTTCGTTTTAGCGTTTGAGGCTTTTTGCTTCGCCACCCTCCAAACCGCATGTTGTAAGCAAGCAATTTGAGTTGATGATCTGTTACATATGTCCTGAACACATTCAGCTTTCTGAGGTTTTTGAGCCCGAAGAGATGCTTCAGTCCCCCATCTCCGACTTGTGTTTCTTCCAAATCCAGCTCTCTGAGGTTTTTAAGCCCGGAGAGATGCTTCAGTCCCCCATCTCCGATTTGTGTACCTACCAAATACAGCTTTCTGAGGTTTTTAAGCCCGGAGAGATGCTTCAGGCCGGAATCTCCTACTTGTGTACGTATCAAATTCAGCTTTCTGAGGTTTTTAAGCCCGGAGAGATGCTTCAGTCCCCTGTCTCCGACTTGTGTTTCTCCCAAATCCAGCTTTCTGAGGTTTTTAAGCCCGGAGAGATGCTTCAGGCCCGCATCTCCGATTATTGGTGTTTCAGTCAGAAAATCCGCCCTTAAATTAAGCTCTCTGAGGTTTTTAAGCCCCGAGAGATGCTTCAGTCCCCTGTCGCCGATCTTCGCTCTAAATAATCTTAAACGAATCAACTTGGATTCAAGTTGCTTGAGCAGGGCCAGGTCATCCTCAGCCCCATCATATTCAGACAGATCCAAATATAAATCATCCCCGTCTGCCAAGCGAAGGTCAAGCTCTTCAATGGCTGCACTGTCAAGCGATTTCAATCTCTCGCGAACAACTCGTCTGGAATGCTTTGAATCCTTTTCTTCTTCGGCTGAGTCTTCCAAAACACTGGGAGATACCGGGCTCGTATCTTCAATTCCGTCTTTATCCTCAAGGGTGACGGCGGTCGTGGACGGCTTTTTACATCCCCATCCAAATAATAGAAAGCCAAACAGAAATGTCACTGAAAGCGCAAGCCGGCAACCCCGGAAAATCAAAAGTTTCGCCGGAAAGATCGTTGATCTCCCAATGGACTTAGCGTCTGCAAAAAAAAGATTTATTTGAACCTGTTGTTTCTTCATTTGATATTTTTGCCTCCATCCTGGATCTGTCTCTTTTGACTAGGCAGACAACTTGCAGACTATTTCACAAAAAACCAGATGTTATTACATTTTTGATCATTTCAGCGCCTTTATTCGTTGCTTCCGTCCAAATCACTTCCAGAGTTCCGAGGTGTGTACGCAACAAGATAGTCTCCAGTACCGAATCTCCGAGTTATAAAAGGTATAAAAAAACAAAGGCGCTCTTCAACAAAAATCGGGCACGAAAACCAAAGTAAAACAGGAGTTCCCCATACTTTGCCGGTGGGCATAAAGTCGATTGCGTCATGAAAAAAGCCCTTGCCGGGCGGTCCGGAGTGAAACGACGCGGTTGAGAATCGGTGCATAGTCGGGTCATGGGACCGCTGAACAAAGACGAGCAGAGGTGGATGGGGATGGATCAGGAGACAGACGAGTTGTGACCCGGCAGGTAATCAGGGGCCGCAGCCGGAGTCGTCTAAGTTGGTGATGTCGTCGGGCAGGTAGCTCTGCACTCTATGGAGGCTGGCGGGCAACCACTCCGTTACGGGCGCGGTGATATCGAAGACCGCGCCCACGCAAAAGGGTGCGGCGTCGAGCACACGAATCACCACGTCCAAAGCCGTACCATAGCTCACCGTCAAGTTTAGTCCTGAAATGTCCGTGACCGTTGCGCCGCTGATCCTGACCAGCTCTGCCTCGAGCGACTCCGAAGGCTCTATGCCGGCTGATAAGTCCTGTACCCACGAGGGGACGTCGAAGCCTGTAGAAACGACCGTGAGCGCGCTGCGTCCCGAAATCTCCTGATTGCCCTGATATTCGTTGACCCGGTTAACCTGCAAACTGATCACGTCGCCCACGGTTACGTCAGGCACCCATCCGGCCTGCTCGTAGACCTGGATGGCGGGTCCCGTCGGGCCTTCCTGGAGGAAGAAACGTCGCTCCGCCACATAGGTCACCACCACGTCGCAGAGCTTGAAGTTCACGTCCAGGTTTGACGCCCCCGTCGCGGCTGCACGGACATCGGCGATGGTGTCACAGTTATCTTCCCAGCACGGCGCCACGTCCAAACCAGTGATGTCGCCGGGCAGGTAGCTCTCCACCCTGTGGATGCTGTCGGGCGACCACTCCGTCACGGGCGCGGTGATATCAAAGACCGCGCCTACGCAAAAAGGCGATCCGTCGGGCACACGAATCACCACGTCCGAGGCCGTACCATAGCTCACCGTCAAGTTGCGCCCTGAAACGGTTGTGACGGTTGCGCCGCTGATCCTGACCAGCTCTGCCTCGAGCGACTCCGAGGGCTCTATGCCCGTTGACAGATCCTGTACCCACGAGGCGACGTCGAAGCCTGTAGAGCTGACCGTGAGCGCGCTGCGGGCCGTGATCTGCTGGTTGCCTTGATGTTCGTCGACCCGGTTAACCTGCATGCTGATCACGTCGCCCACAGATACGTCCGGTTCCCAGTCGGCCTGCTCGTAGACCTGGATGGCAGGCCCCGTCGAGCTTTCCTGTACGAAAAAGATTCGCTCCGCCACATAGGTCACCACCACGTCGCAGAGCTTGAAGTCAACGTCCAGGTTTGACGCCCCCGTCGCAGCTGCACGGACATCGGCAATGGTGTCACAGACGTCAACTTCGCCATCAACATCTTCACCAGCGTCCACGGCTCCATCCACGTCAATGTCCCCATCAGCGTCCACGTCAGCGTCAGTGTCTACATCGGCATCCATATCAACAGCGGCATCGTAGTCGTCATCGCCGTTTTTGCTCCCTCCGCAGGCAACGAATACAAAGGCAGACCCGATGATTACGAGCAACAAGTAGAGTCGTTTTACTTTATGCATAATATCCTCCAGCAAATTTTGAGACTCGTGTTACGTTGGCAGGGTACCCATCATGTCATGAAAAACCAATGCTTATCACATCATGATAGGCACGCGCATTTCAGCACGAGGCTCGTCATAAAAAGTAAAAGTATCCCCACCATTTACCCAAGTAAAGGCAAAAGAACACTGATCCGCGCTTCCCCCTTGTTGGAATCGTCATGCAGGTTCCCGGTTGTCAATGGGGGACCATTGAAGGTTTAATAATGATTCATTTCCGAAAACTACGAGGTTGCCACCGATGAATGCAATGTCTTCCAGTCCAGCCAGGTCGGTCAGGGAACGATTATTGTAGATTCTCAAGTTTTGACCCACCGTCTCGATGGTGTCCAACCCAAGGCTTCTCAATGACTCGTTGTTTTGGATCCAAGGATCTTCGGCTCCTCGACGTAACGAGTGGAAATGGCTCTTTTAATTGTGCTGGAAACAGCTCTCGAAAACAGTTTACACTATGCTCGATATAGTTTGAAATAATTTTTTTTAGTGTATGTGGACGACAAGTTTCACGAGGTGTATTTTGAGCGGCATGAAGAAAAGAAAACAATATAGGCTCGGGTTCAATCCAGACGGAGTTGGATTCGCTATAGTATTGATCTTCGCAGTTTACCCGGCATGCGGCACCCGGCCAGGGTTGGACCCGGCTGATGATGCAGGCACGGGCGATGCGATTACGCACAAGCCGTGCAGTGAAAACGCAGGCTTGCAGCCGGGCGCGGCTTGGCCGATGTACCTGGGTTGCCCCGAGCGAAGAAGCCGCTCCGCTGCTGTGGGTCCGGACACACCGGATACCATCAGGTATATCGAAAGGGACGAAATCGATTTCATGGGCCTTGATCCTGTTATCGGAGCGGACGGAACCGTCTACATAGGATCTTTTTATGCATACTTTGATGGAAGCAGCATGTTCGGTCCTGAATACTGTGTTCGCAGGCTCCATGCTTTCAACCCGGACGGCACAGAGAAATGGGTTTTTGAATCGCTGACTCATTTCAATGACAACATTTATTTCGACCCGGGTTCCGACGATCTTCCGACCGGCATCACCCTTGCAGTAGACCGCATCTACTTCGCGCTCAGTAAAAATTGCGGTTTGGGACATGAAGAAAGAAAGCCGGATGCTGTTATGGCAATCGATTACGATGGAAACGAGATCTGGAACATTCCTGTAGGGTCGAGGCCGAGTAACATAACAGTGGATCCTGACGGAAACATTTATTTCCTTGATGAAAACAATTTGTTTTCCGTGGCGCCCGACGGCATTGAGCGCTGGTCGACCTATGTAGACGTTGTTTTCGGATACCCGATTCCACTGCTTTACGGGCAAAACCGGATTTTTGGAGGCGGCAGAGACATTGTTTTCTCCTTGAACACTGAAGGCGATTTCTTGTGGCAAATAGAGTTCTTTGATTTTCTGACATCAGCTATGAGCTTTGGGGACAACGGCATCATATATGTCTCCGCTTCAGTGGATATGGTGGATTCAGTTTACGCTCTTTCAATGGACGGCAAGATCCTGTGGTCCCGACCCATGGGCGAAGGCTACGCTTCAGATTCCCTGTCTTTGGGTTCTGACGGAATGGTTGTAAGAGCACTGGAAAATCAGGTTTTCGCTTTTTCATCTGATGGTGAACGAACGTGGAACTATGTATCTGATGTTTTTTATGGCGGCCCAGTGGTAGACGGTGAGGGTACCGTCTACGTTGTATCACCGGGTACCTTCAATATGGCATCGTCAGGTTTCATAAAAGCCATTCGCAGCGACGGAAGTCTCAAGTGGGAAACAGGCGTCAAGGAAATCATGGATCTTGATCATTCGTCCAAGTTGGCCATCGGAGCCGACGGAGCACTCTACGCGAATTGCGGCGATAAACTGTGCGTCATCGAACCCTGAGCATGTCTTGCCACGGTTAACGTTTGGAACTGTCAGAATTAACCACACAACAATGTCATAATTATAAATCGACGTGGTGAATCTTGACAGCTTTCCCGACAATTGCTTGGAGCGCTGGACAACATGCCCGTAGTCGTATTGACCGGAATGCGGCAAGTCGGCAAGACTACAATGCTTCGCAATGATTCGAGGTTGTCCGGGAGAAAGTATCTGTCCCTTGATGATTTCGCCTCTCAACAAGCTGCGATGGAATCGCCTGGGACTGAAAGTCCGGAGATGAGGACTGACTTAGGAATGGGCGTTTCATGGATCTACTGGTAGTTAAATGGATGGAACCAATAGCAAAAAAACGCGCACCCAACCAAAACCTTGAAGAATTCAGCCCTCAGCCTTCGCTATCCCGGGCGCTCAGGTAACGCTCGGCCTCGATAGCCGCCATGCAACCGGTGCCGCACGCGCTGACCGCCTGCCGATAAACTGAATCAGCCACGTCCCCGGCTACGAACACACCATCCACACCCGTGCGGGTGCAACCTCTTATGTTTTGGATGTAACCGGCTTCGTCCATGGGGATTTGCCCCTTGAAAACAGCGGTGTTCGGGGTATGTCCGATAGCGTAGAATACTCCGTGGCAGGAAAGATCGCTTGTTTCCCCCGTCTTGGTGTCTTGGACTTTCACGCCGGTTATCCCGGTGGAGTCGGGGTCCCCCAGGAGTTCCACAACAACCTTGTTCCATGCGAATTCAACCTTGTCGGTTTTCATGGCCACGCGCTGCATGTATTTCGATGCGCGGAGTTCATCCCTGCGGTGAACCACGGTGACCTTTGAAGCAAACCGGGTAAGGAAAATGGCCTCTTCCATGGCGGTATCCCCTCCTCCCACCACAACGACATCCCTGTCCTTGTAGAAAAACCCGTCGCAGGTGGCACAAGCGCTGACTCCCTTTCCGTGAAATTCTTTTTCCCTCTCCAACTCGAGATAGCGGGCCGACGCACCGGTTGCGATGATCAATGCGTCGCAGGTAAGTTCAAAACCCCCCACAGACAACCTGAGCGGCCTGGCGGAGAGATCTGCATCTTCCACAACCCCGGGTATGAATTCAGTTCCAAACCTTGCAGCCTGCTCCCTTATTCTGCCCATGAGTTCCGGACCCGAGATGCCTTCCGGAAAACCCGGAAAATTTTCAACGATCGTTGTGATCGTAAGCTGGCCGCCCGGCTCCAAGCCCTCCACAACACCCGGCGCCAACTGGCCCCTGGCACAATATATAGCCGCGGTAAGCCCCGCCGGGCCCGAACCCAATATCAACACCTTGTAATGATTTGAACCTTTTTCAGCCATTTTTCACCTTTGCTTTTTGTCAAAATCCCGCCGCGCGGACCGAAAAACAGGTTGCCCTGCAAGTAAAAGCGAGCTAGTCTACCTTCGGCCCAAGTGTGGCTTCGCTTTAATTTGAACGTTACGGTCGAGGAAAATACGGGAAAAGAGCACAAAAGGAAACAAGGAGTTAAGGAAAAAACAAATAAACTTAGAGAAAACGAACATTTTGGAAAATCTGAAAAGAAAGGAAGTGAAGATCTCATGCCGGTGCAGCCGAAAAAACACAGTGAGTGGGCGAATGGAAGGTATTCGAAAACACGGATCCTGGGTCCGGGGAGAAGAGTTCTTCTATTATTTGTTTTGATTTCTGCTTTTTTGACAGCCTCTGCCGAGGGAGTTCCACGATGGCAAGTGGAAAGGGACGGTCGCATCTACGGATCCACGCCTGAAGAAGCTGCAACTCACTACCTGGAAGCCAATGCACAACGCCTGGGGATCGATAACTGGAATTTCCGTGCTTTTGCCACTGTAAATTGGAGACAGTATAGAGTCGTAAGGGTCCAGGTGGAAGATGAATCCATTCCCCTGTTCGGCCACGAAATAAAGATCATGGTAAACCCGGATGGATCAATAAGATTCGGGGTGATCGACGTTCCTGAAAGGTGGAAACCGCGCACACATTCACCGGCCATAACAGAAAGGGAAGCACTCGAAACTGTTGAAGATTTTTGGCGGCGCCGGGGTGGAAATGTTTTTCTGGGAAGGGCCAAGGCTGAACTCGGTTTCAGGATGTGGTCCGGACGACCGGTTCTGACCTACCGGGTTTTGGCGCCGGTGGGACTTCGGGGGTACATGCACTATGTAAACGCGGAAACCGGGGGGATGCTCTCCACGATTTCAACGGTATTCGATGCTTTGGGGCGAGTCTTTGAAGCCAACCCAATAACGACACCGGATACCATCGATGCAACCTTGACCAACCTGGACGATGTGACCGCGCCGGGAAACGTCTTGAAAGGCTGGGAAGGTCATCTGGAAGCCTACACACACACCGGAGGCAGCGTTCAACAGTGGCCGGACGTGGATTACGAGCATCTCGCGCTGGGCGATGAAGACGGAAACTTCTTGTACGATGCAACCGACATTCATCCGGTATACACCGAACCTTTCACCGAAGTTAACCTCTACTATCACGCGAACAACGCAATGGAATATTTCCTGGACGTTCACGATCTGGAATTCCCCCGGCGTCTTTACGCGTTCGCAAAGTACCACGAACAAGGGCAGCCATACGAAAACGCTTTTTTCACGCCGGTATCACTGGGCGAAGCGGTAATAGCGCTTGGCCAGGGGGCGCAACTTGATTATGGATACGATGGAGACGTCATCCTTCACGAATTCGGACATTTCGTCGTGGATACGGTGGCAGAACTCAAGTATATCGACGAATATTTCGATGAATGGGGCCGGTCCCAGATGCCGGGCGCTCTACACGAAGGTTATGCGGATTACTGGTCATCCACCTTGATGGGCGACCCGGTCGTGGGCGAATACGCTCTCGGGTCACACGCTCGAAACATGGACAACAACCTTATCTGTCCCGACAACATGATAGGAATGCCTCACCAGGACGGCGAGGTTGCGGGAGGCGCTTTCTGGGAAACAAGGACCCTTGTAGGCGAGGAAATCGCGGATCAATTGATTTTCGGAGCCCTGGCCTTGCTGACCCCGAACGGCACGTTCAAAGACGTTGCCGAAGGAATGATTCTGACCTCCCAGACACTGGTGACCGACGACGTGATGACCCAGCAGCAAGCCGACGACGTCTCGGCCATGCTTGAGAGCCGAGGAATGATCAGGTGCGGCAGATACCTGGATTTCAGCGAAGACTATCACCCCAGGTTCACCAACATCGGTTTCGACATGATGGCGGCCCAAATGGGTGTGTCATGCGAACAGATCAGGGGTTTCATGCCCTACTATTTCCCCGGCCCGTTCCAGTTCCGTTTCACCACACCCGAATCGGTCGAGGGGCTTCAGTACGTCGTAGATCTTGAACAGACCAACATTACCTTGGGAGATGACTTTCTCTACAGGATCCAAATCCGAAGGGATGAAATGGTGCATTTCAGGCTGGAAGCATTCATGGGAATGATGAACATATCCATCCCCGAGACATTTGACTATGAAACCGAGGATATCACCGAAAAGGACGCCAGGATCATCATCAGCCCGGAATCACAGCCTGAGTTGCTCCCGAACACGGAATACTACATAACGTTCGGCAACAGAAGCTGCCCAACCACCCAGGCCACTGTTAAACTCTCGGTCGAGGATTACATCCCGCCGGAAGAACCCGACGCCGCTGTGGAACACGACGCTTTCGTAGAACAGGACGCGGGAGACGACACAGCAGGTTCCGGAAAACGAGGCTGCTCGTGCCGGGTGCTACCGAACGGCACATCGAAAGAACTTCCCGCAGCCCTCATCCTCCTGACCCTTCTCGGACTGGTCATCCGCAGAAAACGGACCCGCTGATCAAGCTTTTCCCCCTATCCATCTAATCCGGATCACCTCGACTTTCCCGTCATCGCGCACATTCAGTCATTGTCCCCCTTCGCTTTTTGCACACGGAGGAGTAAATGGTAGTAAAAAGGAAGGAAGATTCAGAAAAGAAGTTCGTAAAACGGCTTATCCATTGATTTATTGAAACAGGTCCAATTTGGAGGAGAGTTCCATGTTAAAGCCGGTGAGTTTGATTGCCCATGTCATTGTTGCCTGCTGCCTGACAGCATGTTCTACCGCGAGTACGAAGACATCTCCCGGCACCGTTGAAAAAACGGTCCAAACCAACGGCGATCACCAACAATGGAGTTCCGCCGAATCTGCCGGGGATTCCGGAGACCTTTCAACTGCTGGTGAATACAAACTGGGGCTGGACCTGGGTTGGCAGGGTGGATGCAGCAGGGTCCTTATTTCAGTGGGCGCCCGGGGGGCGGCGAAACTCGAAATGAGCGCTTCAGGAGAGAGCCGGTTAACCATGGATCTGAAATACATCGAGAGCAGCACCGGAACGGATCAGCCCCCCGGCCAAATGATCGAAACGAGTGTTAGACGCTGGAAGAGAGTTTATGAGTGGAAAGGCCGGACCCAATTCCTGGGTGCACACATGAAACTCCACCTGGAACCGGTTGGAAAAGGATGTAAACAAAAGCATTTGTATGGACACGAGCTGCCCGGATGCGTGAACGTTGTGCCGGCTCTTGTCATGAATTGCAGGCAAGCAAGTTTAGACGACTCCCCTGTTGAATTTCGCGGCCCACGCCCCAAAACCGATGTGCCAACCGGTGGATACCTTATTTGCCAAGCAGACCAGGTCGGGCAAAACAAAAAAACACTTGCAACCCCTGAATTTCAATACCTTAAACACGGTTTTCCCATGACACGAGACGGCCGGCCCGACCTCGTGTTGAGTCACCAATTTTTTGGAGACTTCGACGATGGTGTCCGATTCATTTCTACAAGGGGCTATTTGCTCCGTTCCAGCGACTAAAACGGCGACCGGTTCAGTCGGCGAACAGGGGTTGCGGGATGCCGCAGACCTCCACCCTGGCGTGAAACAATCCGCCTGCGGCGGGCTGGCGGGCGGCAGCGTCCTGGTTCAGGCCCGAGCGCGCGGTCGTGATGTAAAGATCCTGCAGGTCCGGACCTCCCAGAGCGCACGATGTGACGTTTGATACCGGGAGTTCTACCGTTGCAAGGAGAGCGCCATTTCCGGGATCAAACCGGCGGACCGCGCAGCCCCGGAAAAGAGCGATCCAGAGCATGGACTCCGAATCAATGGTCATGCCATCCGGATGTCCGAAATCTTCAGGGATCCTGAACGCGATCCGCGGCCTGGAGATTTCACCGCTGTCCTTGTGATAGTCGAATGCCTGTACGCAGCCGGTCGGGGTATCAATGTAGTACATTGTTCGTTCGTCGGCCGTCCACACGATGCCGTTTGACACGGTCACGCTTTTCAACATCGCCTTGAAGGAACCATCGGGTTCCACACGGTAGAGCGTTGCAGTGGGCGAGCGATCTTCGCTTATGGTCCCAACCCATAGCCGGCCGGCCGGATCGCACTTGCCGTCATTGAGCCGGTTGGATTGGGGCTCTTCATTGAAGAAACAAATTTCCACAGGGTCGACGGCCGCGGCCGCGTCTATCTCGGTCCGGTCGCTCTTTCCGGGAAACTTCATGATCGACCGTTCCACCGCGGCGACCACACCGGATGTCCGGCAAGGGACCACTGTTCCCGGCCGGCCGTCAAGTTCCAGCGTTTTGTTCAAGCCTGTGGTTGGGTCGTATTCGTGAAGCTTTTTTCCTTCAATGTCCACCCAGTGAAGAGACCCGGTTTCGGAGTTCCAAAACGCTCCTTCGCCCAAGATGCTCTTGGAATCCAAGATCAGTTCAGCTTTCATCTTCATGTCGCGCAACATAGCAGCTACAAATCCGGTTGCCAAGCCGACAAAAGGAGGTAAAAAAAAGAAACACTCTTTTGATTTTTCTTTTCGCTATATACCGTTGCGACTATTCATACGGCCCAACAGTCGTGATGGACTACCGGAGGTGTTGATTGGACGATCGAGTTGAAAATGATGCAAATCTTTCCCGCAAAGCCCATGACCTGGACGCTCTGATTTCGGTCGCTGCTGCATTGAACGCGGAAAAGGATATCCGGCGGCTGCTCGAACTCATCCTGGAGCAAAGCAGAAAACTGACCTCCGCGGATGCGGGAAGCGTCTACGTGGTGGAAAACGTAAAGAAACTTACAGGGGAAAAGGTCTCTCACCTAAGGTTCGAGGTTGCACAAAACGATTCGCTGGAAATTGATTTCGCGTCCCAGGTAATTCCCATCAGCCCCAGTTCAATCGTGGGTTCGGCTGCTATCCGGCGGATGACAATCAACATAGCGGATATGCGGAATCTGGCGGAGGAAGCGCCCGGCCTCATACACGACAACAGTTTCGACGATGCCACGGGCTACCAGACCCGCAGCGTACTCGCGGTTCCCATGATCAACGCGCGAGATGAAGTCATCGGAGTGATACAACTCATCAATTGCAAAACGCAACCGGAAGGCTGTCTCGAACAACCACCTGATTTCAATGAAATGGTGGTCCCGTTTGATCGTCGTTCTGAAGACCTGGCAAAAACTCTCGCCTATCAGGCCGGAATTGCTCTGGACAACGCTCTCTTGCTCGACGAGTTGAAACAGGTCTTCGAAGGTTTCGTGGAAGCTTCAGTGCTGGCCATTGAAGCTCGAGATCCCACCACCAGCGGTCACTCGAGGCGGGTTGCCAACCTCACCGTCGGGCTGGCCAAGGCTGCGGATCGGACAACGGACGGCCCATACAAGGATTTGCACTTCAGCGCTGATGAATTGAAAGAGATCGAATACGCCGGGCTTTTACACGACTTCGGAAAAGTCGGCGTGCCCGAGCAAGTGCTTGTAAAGGCGGAAAAGCTTTATCCGTGGGACAAGGAACTCATTATTTCCCGCTTTGATTACATCAGACAGTGGTTGCGCGCTGAAAAGCTGGAACAAGAATTGCGGCTGATTCGATCCGGAGATCGCCAATTACTCCGCTCTGAATCCGAAGAGCTTGCATCACGGTTTCGCGATGAAGAGCATTTCGTGGATCAGTGCGTCCGGATGATTCTACGGGCGAACAAGCCGAGCGTGCTGGAAGAAGACACCGGCAGGTTTCTGGAAGCTCTGGCCGAGCGTCGGTATCGCAACCCCCGGGGAGAAATGCTCCCCTACCTTAACGAAAGCGAAATCGAATGCCTGAAAGTCAGGCGGGGGAGTCTGAACGCGGACGAGCGTTTGCAGATCGAGTCGCACGTGGTGCACAGTTTCAACTTTCTCTGCAAGATTCCATGGGGAAGAGGCTTTCGCAGGATTCCGGAAATCGCCAGGGATCACCATGAAAAGCTCGACGGAACCGGTTACCCGTCCAAACTTTCCGCATCGGAAATTCCTCCACAGGCGCGCATGATGACGATTGCCGATATTTTCGACGCGCTTACCGCGTCGGATCGACCCTACAAGCCTGCATTGCCGCTGGAAAAAGCCCTGGATATCCTCAGGTACGATGTGGAAGCAAAGAAGCTGGATGCGGATCTCTTTGCCATCTTTCTCGGTGCGCGCATCTTTGAGAAGATATAAAAAAAAGAAAAAAGTTCATCGGTCTAAAGAAGACACACTCCCGGAAAACCTTAACATTGAAGCGGGAAGGTTTTTGGGCTAAATTGATTAGCATGGGTTG
>SLPX01000196.1 GCA_007131745.1 Myxococcales bacterium | reverse complement strand
TCCGCGAGTTTCGAGAGAATCGCTGCAATCCTCCCTGCATCCGCGCCGAACTGCGTATCGGGAATCGGCTCAGGCGCCAAAAGCGAAATCGCCACGAAGAAGATTGCCATGACCAGTGCTGAGACAAAGAGCGGCATGTGCATCACAACCGCGGCTCGAAGATCAGAATGCTTCACGAAAACACCTTTGCTGATGGAATGGGCGATTCGCCCAGCCGGTGAACCCGGCCTCCACGGATAACACGGACATCCACATCAAATCCCTGTTGCGCGGCTTCGATCAACTCTCGGAAACCCTGACTGAGCGTAAATGATTTGTCAATGACCCCGGTAGACGAGGCCGCCGTTGAAACCCGGGAACCGGCGCATTGACAACCTAACCACGGACATTGATAGTGCTGCGCAATAAGCAAGGAGAAGAGACCCCATGCAGATTCCGGATGACCCGAACGAACTGGTTTCATACGTACGTGAACAAGGTGTAAGTGATGCTGAAAGGTTTTGCGCAATCATGCCCCGCATGTACTTCGAAACCGCGGATGCATGGGACTATCGGCAGCACGAGCTTTTGTGGCAACGCTTTGAGCGTGCCGGCCGGGAGCCACACTTGTTCGGCGCGCGTGGTGACATTGAGCGGTTTTTCTTTCACGAGTACAACGCAGACCGCTTGCGGGCCCAGATTGCAGAAGCCACCAGGGTGCTTGCAGGCGACGAACTTCTCTACCGCATCGTGGCAAACCGGAAAGAGGGCTTCATGCTCACGTCCGTGTATGCCGATGTGATGCTCGGCGAGCGTGCAGCAGAGTTCTCGCCTCCGGTCTTCGACCACCACCGAAATGTCTTTTTAGACGGCCACGGTCATATCGCGGACCACCTGGTCACCGAACGCAACGCGGAGGGAACCGTTTTTACAATCCGCTGCGTCAACGTGGCTCATCGAACCATGCTTGCCAATTTGTGGGAGACGGTTTTGTCTCACGACCTCGATGTGGAATTCGTTGAGGTCTGGCGCGTGCGCAACGTTGAGCCTGGAATCAACTCGTTTTTTGAAATACGGGTTCACGTTGGCCAACCCTTTTCCGACGAAGATTTTTCCTCTCTTGACGCTGATTTCGTACGCTACATCCAGCATTACACGGTGCCCATGAGTCTGTTTGACCTCATCGGACCGTCCATGGTGGGGCCGTCGAGTTCCCACACTGCCGGAGCGAACCGAATCGGCCAGATAGCCCGGTCCCTGATTCTGGCCTGCATTGAACGAGGTGAAACCGTGAAGGAGGTCATGGTGCGGCTGCTCGGCTCGTTCCGTGACACCGGGGTGGGCCACAAGACACCATCTGCGATCGGCGGCGGCCTGTGGGGACTCGCAACCGACGACGAAAACATGATCGCTCACGGGGACCCGAAGTTTCTGCAGGAAAATGGTGTGCGGTTCAAAGACACCACGGCCCGCTTCTCGGGCTTTGTCCGTGGAACCGCGGAGGATGATCAACGCTACGCCAATGAAAAGAGCGGCAACATCGCGGAAATCGTCTTCACCACCGATCAATGCACTCACACGGTCACCGGATTCTCCATCGGCGGCGGCAACGTGGAGGTGCGCTACTTTGACGGTCGCCTGGAACGCCCCATCACCGGAAAGCGGGATCTGTACCTGGACGGATCACGAGTGGTGGAATCCCGGGAGAATGAGAATGATTCCCTGCCCGTCGTCCGTTCCATCTTCGGCGCTTCCACCCCGGAATCGGACATGGTCATGCCATTTAACACTTTTGAAGAGCTGGTGGAATTCTGCCAGACCGAAGAGCGGGACCTTTTGGATGTCGCGCTCGAGGTGGAACGCGCGCTGCAGTCCACCAACATCCAAGCGATTTATGACCAAATGCGGTCCTACTGGAGAATCATGCAGCGCTCCGTGGAACAGGGTCTCAAAAGCCGGGAACTCTCGCTCCTTGGTCTTTCAGGAGACAGTGCCGCCAAGATCCACTCCCACCTCGGAACACAGCCCCTGTTTGACAACTTGTTCGGCCGCGCGGTCGCCTACGCCACCGCGGTAAACGAACAGAACGCCAAGAGCGGAGTGATAGTGGCCTGCCCCACCGCGGGTTCCTGCGGCATCCTGCCCGGCGTGCTCACCGCGTATGAAGAACTTGCCGACCCGGGGGAAGACCGCCTGCTCGAAGCACTGATGGTCGCCGGGTTCTTCGGCATGCTCTTGTTTAACGACGTATCCACCGCGGGCGCGGACTACGGATGCCAGGCCGAAGTCGGAGCGGCCGCGGCCATGGCCGCTGCAGCGCTCTGTCACCTCGAGGGCGGAGATGTCTCCCAGACCACCAACGCCTTTATCCTGGCGATCAAGAACAGCCTGGGCCTGATCTGCGATCCCATCGCCGGCCTTGTGGAAGTCCCGTGCGTCAAGCGCAACGGGATATATGCATCCATGGCCGTTTCAGCAGCCCTGATGGCCCGAGCAAACATCGCATCCTTTGTGTCCCCCGACGAAGTAATTCTCACCATGCGAGAGGTCGGCGAACGGCTCAACAGCGACTACAAGGAAACCGCCCGGGCCGGGCTGGCCAAAACCCGCGACGGCAAGCGGGTCGAGCGCAGGTTTGAAAGTGAAGTCCGCAAATTCTTCGGATAACTGCGCTTGTCGCACACTGACCATCCGAAGGGTTCCCGAAAACCCGGAAAAAAACGTCCTGCTTGTGACCTCTCTGAATGGAGGTCAAGAATGAATGGACAATCCAATAAGAGTCGGTGAGCGAGGGTCAGGGTTCCGCTTCCGCTATTTGAACAAGATCCCGAGCACATCGGAATCCATGAAAGTAATATGCGTATTCAGGGTCGAAATAGGTACGAAGAGAAGCGCGCAAAAACTCGGCCGTGGAGTAGAAACTGCCACCCCGCGTCACCCTTATTGATGAACCGCCCGGCTCCAACCAGGCGCTGCCGTCATCGGGCGCGGATTTTCCCGCTTCACACCCGTACACATCAGGATGTGCATCGCAATCGTACGATTCCCTGTACCAATCCTGAATCCAGTGCTCAACATTTCCCGCCATGTCGCATAGACCGTGTGCCGTGTTTCCCGCGGGTTTCGAACAAACCGGGCCGGTCCGCCGAGTTCCACATCCGAATCCTCCGCCGTCGTTCATCATGGCATATTCACACGTGGCCGTCTCGTTGCCCCATGGATACGCGATTTCCATACCTCCGGAACGCGCAGCGTACTCCCATTCCGATTCGCTCGGGAGCCGGGCGCCGGCCCACGCGCAGAAATCCACGGCCTGAAACCAGCTCACGCAATTTACAGGATGATCTTCGTGCCCGGAGACATTCCAGTTGCAATAGTCACCCGGGCTTGGTTCATCACAATAACCCGCAACCGCGCATTCTTCATATTGCGCCACGGTGACGTGCGATTTCGTCATCTCGAAACCGGGTATGTTCACCGTGTGCACAGGGAGTTCATCCTTGTTACCTTCGGCGCTCCCCATCTCGAACGAGCCGCCGGGAATAAATACCCATGTCAGGTTTTGGGTGCCGGTCCAGCACCCGGAAGTGTCGTATCCGGAACAATCATCCAAACATCCCAGGTCCCCTCCCTCAAAGCCTAAGTTGCCGCATGTTCGATTTCTCAGGTCCGTACCGTCGCACACCTCCGACTCCTCGGCCTTGTTGTTTCCGCATTGCGGACCTTTTGAGGAGCATCCCCCGGCGCATATCGGTTGAAGCGCACAAAACAAGGTCAAAAAAACTATCTCAGCCCTTCCGGGGTTTCTTTGTTGTTCCACTCGTCTCATATCGCATTTCATGTTAATCGGGGGGTTTGTTACGATTTGCTCTGCGATGCGAGCAGTACCTCTTTTATCATTCAAGGAGCGCACTCTCCGACCCAGGTTATGCCCGATGTACGGTATTCGGCCAGCACGTCTCCGTTGAGCATGATGGTTCCTTCAGGTTCGCCCTCGGAATCTGCATTCACCGAAACCTCCACAGACCCCGCCGACATGTTGGGAAAACTCAAGTCCAGGTTCACGGAATCAATAGCGGCTCCAATGATGACCGTCTCGGCCGTGCCTTCATGTTTCAGGTTCAACGAATCCCGTTCTTCAAACAAAACAGTTACGTTGCGATCCATGTCCGCGCTCACCAAAACCCGCCCGTCGGTTCTTTCATCGTAACGCCAGACAACACTCGGATTAGGATTCCAGACAAATTCGTCTCCATAAATCAAATCCCCCGGATAGGTGAATTCATGCGGATCATCGAATTCCCTGTGATCCAACATCGTGTAATACACCCTAACCGCAAAAAGATTTTCACCTTCACATACGAACTGGATGCATTCGTCCCGTTCCTGGAAAAAACTCTCCGCGGGATCCGGGTCGTCGTCCGACAAACAATTAACATTTAACTCCTGCTCATGTGAACAGGGAACAGACAGAGTCAAGCTTTGCCTCACCGAATGGGAGGTCCCCAACAAGCTCAGATATATTCCGTACTTCCCCTGGGCTGCAGTGGAGGCCGCGGAAAAGAGGTCGTTTACGGTCGCACTCGTTGCGGCCGCCACGTGCAAACGCTCCTCCCGATCCAACGGGCATTTGTCTACGTATACATACGAGTCAACCTGCTTTGCATCCGTTCCACCATCTTCCGGCTCTTGTGTCACCGAATCATCACTACAAGCGGCCGGGGCGATCATCAAAGCAGAAAACAAAAAAATGATTTTTTTCATGATTGCAATCCTTTCAATCCTTAACTCAACACCTCTTTTGAAAATTTAAAACTTATTCAATATTAGGACCTTTAGCGATGACCTACAACCCCGTTTCATGAAGTGCCGGTAATACGTAAACCAAATTAACAGAATCGGCAGGCGGCAATTTGTTTGCGACAAAAGCCTTCGATCAAATCCGGCCCATCGTAAGTGAAATCGCCCGAGGTGCCCAAACCTATGCATTCTCAAGAGACATCACCCGTGAGCAGGCCCAAAATATTTGGATGAATATTTAGAAAAGGGAATATTTCAAGACCGTCCCCCATTGGCGCGGAAGCGATTGCCTTTAATTAAAATTGCAACGAGGAACAATAGAAGAAACATCGGAGTGCTCGAAGAAGATTCCGTGCTCCGGCAGGAACAGCCATCTTCTGAGGATTTGATTCCATCGGTGCCCGCGTCGTCGGCCGGATCGATCACTCCGCTGTCGTCTACTCCTCCATCAAGCGACATGTTCACACATTCGCCGTCAATGCAGATTTCGCCTTCTACGCAAGCATTGTTGCATTCGTCGTCTGAGGGCGTAGTGTAAAATTGCCATTCCATACCTGTTAAAATATAGCCACTGTCAAAAACCTGATCGACTCGCCAGAGATAATGGCCTTCAAAGTTCATGTGGCTTAGAACATACTCAGATTCTACTCCAACCAAATATATTTCATCGACAAAAGCCAAGGTAGTATCGCTTGATATATTTTGATCTTCGCTTACATATAAACGGTGCTTTACTATATCCGGATGTGGCTCAACCCCACCTGTATCAGGCCCCGTCTTCCAGGAGAGATGCACCTCAACCCCATTATTGACAATCATACCTACATCTGCCTCGCCATTAGCGGGGTTCGGATTATAAACAAAATCGGAATCTATTACATTAATCGGCTGCTCTACGTATCTTTCTCTCGGAACAAAAGCATTCTTGGCGGCCTCTTCAGCTTCGCTGTATTGAGGGTGCTGATAAACCCTTACATAATCGAATATGGCCTTATCCGGAAGTCTGGCATCATCCTGAAATCGATCTCCTTTTTTCTGAGTGGCGATCGCAGTAAGGCGGACATCCATAGCACCATGTGGGAAATTGGATGCACAGATCTCTCTTTTCAGTCTCCCGTTAAGATAAAACCGTATATAATCGGGTGTAAATTCAGCAGCTACAACTGCAAAATGCTCTACCATGTTAGGGGCATATTCGATGTTCCAGCGGGCAACGTTACGGTCGCTCCAAGCACTTTCTCTCTGGTCGATAACTCCAAAGCTGTACAAATAGGGATCTCCGCTATCCTGTTCACACAAATCTATTTCCGCGCCCCTGAGATCAATCTCCCAAACAGGCATTAGCCAGAATGAAGTGTGCCATCCTTCAGCGGCAGGAACCTTAAAACGGGACTCATAATAGCCGTAAACAAATGTTTCCTTGCTATGAACCCCGCCGCCTGTGTACTCGTATCCTTGGGAATGCTCTTTCCTCAAATGAATTATGAGATTTCCTTCAGAGACCTCGACATTCTCAGCTCGCTGGTCACTGAAATCTTTCGGGGTCACCCTATAATCCCATTTATCCTCATCAACTGCGTTTCCTTCAAATTCGTCAGAAAAAACCAGAACATATCCCGGAGGCGGCAGTTGGGGCTTCTGTGATGTAACATCCGCCGGCAAATGCGAAGGGCCTCTGAATTTTGGACGTGGAGCTACATGATAGAAGCCGTCAGGATAAGGATAATTGCTCAAAATAACTTCATCCAATTCACCGCTAACATAATCACCTTCCCCACCGTAACTGACAAGGCAAAGACGCGAAATTGAATCACCGACAAAGTCCGAATCTCCAGCAAACACAAGAGGTTCGCCGCGGTCCGTGACGTCCGGATCGACCCAGATTGAAATCAGGTCCTGACCAGCGGAACCAGCGTTGATTTCAATTTTGCCCAAAACCAACGATGTCTGACCAAAAATGAAAACATCGGGAACAACAACGTCATGATTACTGTCGGGATAACTGATTCTAAGGCTTCTTCCTGCGGCAGCAATATTGGGCCGGACCTGCCAACTGACCGTTTGATTAAACCCAATACCTCCTACCCCCTCCTCGGAATGCTGCCTGACAAGAAAACTGAACCAGACGGTTCCATCCATTGCAACAGCCAAATCACGCGATTGCTGGCGAGCGCCGTCAAAAGTACCCTGTACCAACCTTGAGGCGCCATAC
>SLPX01000062.1 GCA_007131745.1 Myxococcales bacterium | reverse complement strand
TCCGGTTCGTTTAACCCGATACTGGATAGCTCGCTCCCTTGAATCCGCGGGCAAGTCAAGTCGCGCTCTAAGGATCTACCAAGAACTTCTCTTGGACGCTCCGCCCGCTGTTGAAAAGGACGAACTGGAACAACGCATTGCAGAACTCCAAAAAACTGCCGAGCCTGAACCCAAGGATGAAGAACTCGACCCACCGCCGGGAATCTCTACCGCCGAACCGGACCCAACAGGCGCGGAGCCACAAATCGTTGCAATTTCCCGAAAACGCCGCGCTTACACCATTTCCGGATGGACAGCGGTGGGCGCGGGCACCCTTCTTTCGGCCATTGGCGTCGGCTTGGTTTCAGCATACGCATCGGATAAAAAGAAAATCGAAAACGCGTCCGACGGAACTTCCTGGAACCCTGATCTCCGAAATAGATTCAATCGACTCGACGGACTCAAGACCGGCGCGGGAGTTTGCCTGGGGCTCGGGCTCGGCGTTGTCGCCGCAGGTGCCCTCTTACTCATTCTTCGCCCTGATCGCGATCTCGAGAATGTTTCGGTGTCAATCACCCCGGGAAAACACGGAGTGCAGGCCGGCTTTCAAACCCGTTTCTAAGAGTAAGGGCTGAATTAAACCTCTTATCTGATGTTCGGTTCGCAATAAGCGCACTTATGATATACTGGTCTACAAATAATCTCGAATATTTTCGTAGTTTAAAGCAAGATATTCCGCTTCATACTTTTTATATGATTGAAGCAGTTTTTGCGACTTTTCTTTAAGTGCCCGAATGCTGATGTTTTCCCTGTTTCGCTTAATCTCAGCTATTGTTATCCGTTTTTCCATGTCATTTACGGCAACGAGATCGATTTCATTCGAATTTCCTTTTTCCCAGTAGGAACCGATTTTGTTGTATTTACCTGACATGGCGAATAGGTCGTGAAAGAATTTTTCAAAAAGGGGTCCTGAATATGCTGCATAGTCCCGACTGATGATTTCTTTCACATAATTAAAATTCCCTGTTTCAATTGCTTGATTGTTTTTATATATAAATCGAAACCAAAACCTTAGAAAATTGTCCGCTATCTCATATTTCATCGTTCTTGACTGCGGTTTCGAGCTAACAGGTCTTTTGCTCTTTAAGATCCCGTAAGTTGATATCATCCTGTCAAGATGCCCCCCTATAGGTTTCTCAAGTATTGATTCCATCTCTGGTCGAGAGTTTTTTCCTGAAGAAATCAACGACAAAATCGAAAAATAAGTTGCGTATTCTTTTCCCAGTTCTTCTATCAAAAGATTTTTTCCTTCATTCAGAAACGGTGAATACTCCTGACAGATGAAGTCAATCGCATCATTAAATGTGAAAACATTATTTGTAACCAGCATATCAATATACTTTGGGATTCCACCCGTGATCGTGTAGAAATCAGTAAGAACCCTGAGATCGTTCACCCCATAGTCGTTTAGAATCGCCCAGATCGTTTTAATGTTGAAAGGCTGAAGTACGATTATTCTGTCGGCTCTACCGAAAAGCGGTTCTTTAGCATGTTCAAACAATCGCGTCATGACAGAATAAACTGAACCTGAAAATATGACATGCATTCTCACGTCCAATCTATTCAAATCCCAAAGCTTCTGAATCTCTCCGTAAACTGTTGGATTGATATTGGTAAAATCCTGAAATTCATCAAATATCACGGTGAATTTTTCATTTTTTCCTATTTCGAGAAGCAACTCAAAAACCTGGCTGATTGTTCTGAAGGAACCTATTATTGGAAAGTCTAAACTCTTTTTGATTTCATTAATGAAATCTTCCACAAGAAGGCGCTCGGATTTCTTTGATACAAAGAAATAAACATGTTTTTGATTCTTGACCGATTCCAGTGACAACATCGTTTTACCTACCCGCCTCCTTCCGGTTATCACGGTCATTTTTCCAGACCTATCCGCCTGCGAAAAAATCTTGTTCAAAAGAATCAATTCCGTTTCTCTGTTGTAGAACCTCATACCGAAACCACCATTTCTATGGCCACAAAGCACAGAATCAGACAATGCATAAGAATGGTATCATAAACAGAAATACAAGCCAAGTACGCAACCCCCGTTACTGTAACTTGTGTTGCTTTCCGAAACGGCACCATGAAAACTCAAGAATTTTGACCGTGAAACCGGTAAGACTGGAAAACCATTGACATCAAACCGCGACACGAAAAAAACATACGTTCATTCGTAGGGGTTGTCGTAAACGCTCGGCCGGTCACCTTTTTTGATGAGCTTCTTGTGCGTTCTGCCACCTGATCTTTTGAGCACCACCTTGAAAGACTTGTCTCCGTCTGCAACAAAGCATTGCTCAAAGAAACCGCGATTTCTTCCCCAAACCTTTACACAACGGATTTTTCCATCTGCATCCATTTTTATGGGAGGATCCACCGGTTCATCATCCAGGACCACCCGTGCGTTTTTAGGCAGACCGACGAGTTCCAAATGCATTTCTTTGAGCCCGCCTTTAGCAGGATGATCGGTTTCTCGGGGATCCTCCACCTGCACTGGGTCAATCGTTTCGGTCGACTCGCTTGACTCACCCGGATCTCCGCCCGTCTCCTGTTCCTGTTGAAAGCCTCCATCCTCCGGCAAAGATAAATCCGAAGGCGCGGGCTTGTCGGCAGAGAGGAATTTGCCTGAAGATCCTACCGATGTTTCCTGCTTTTGGCTGCTTGTTGAAAATATGATTATGGAAGCTACGATAGCACCGACAAACGCCAATCCTCCCGTAGCCGCGAGCAAAACCTTGAACAACGATCGGTTGCGCGCCTCTCCGTCTTTAAAGGTGATGTGAGCTTTACCGGCATTCCCCGCGCCGACCTGAACACTCGGCGGGTTCACCAGGATGGATTCCAGAGGAACCGGGGATGAATCTTCGGGATCAAACGGCTGCGATGAAGCCGCGGCGACCATCCGCTCAAACGACATCACCGGATTGGTTCCGGTATAAGGAGGCATCAACACCAAGGATCCCACCCTGATTTCTTCCGCGCTGTGATACGGGAGCAAATCCTTGAAAAACTCCGACGCGGACGCGTACCGGTTTTCAGGATCCTTCTCCATCGCTTTCATGATGATTCGCTCAAATCCCGGTTCCAGGTCGGCTGCAATGCACCGCGGGGGCGTATATGGCTTCATGAGGATGGCGGCCATGACCTGGTTGTAACTCTCCCCGTAAAATGGAACGCGACCCGTGACCATTTCGTAAAGAATCGTGCCGCAACTCCACAAATCCGAACGAGTGTCCAGATCCTTCCTTCCTTCCGCCTGTTCGGGGCTCATGTAATAAGGTGTTCCAAGCACGGCGCCCGTCTGAGTCAAACGCATGTCTCCAGCTACTTTGGACGTGAACTTCGAAATCCCGAAATCCAACAGCTTGACCTTTGCATTGCCTGTGGAATCGGTTGCAAGAAAAATGTTGTCAGGTTTTAAATCCCTGTGAACCACTCCTTTTGCATGAGCCGCCGCCAAAGCAGAGAGGATTTGCAATGTTATGGATGCAGCAATTTTACTAGTGAAAGTATGATGTTCGGACATCAAATCCGCAAGCGACCTCCCCTCCAATAATTCCATAGCCATGAAAAACCGCCCCGAAGAATCCATCCTGAAATCGTAAATCTGTACAATGTTCGGATGACCCAACATGGACGCAGCACGCGCTTCCCTCACCATCCTGGCGAGGAGTTCTTCGGTCATGTTCTCATCGGGGGACAACACCTTGATCGCACAAGTCCTTCCGATAAGGGTGTGCCGGGCTTCATATACCTCACCCATTCCACCCTTTCCCAGAAGGCGGACAATCTCATAGACATCTATTTTTTGGCCGACAAGACCACTCATCTATCCCGTCTCCAAACCTTTTTCTCCCGACTCCATCTCCCACAGGGCACGAGGTTCCTTCGAATCCGTATACTATCTATAATTGAATCGTTTTGTCCATTAACCCTGATCTCCCTCAAAGATTTGTTGAAAAACCATCCAGGATTAGTACACGTATCGGTTCCACCGGTGGGCAAACATCACTGTCTTCAATTTACGTCAAAAAGAATCTCTTCTTCACCCATTTAGGAGAGGATGCCGTTGCTGTCACTGAGGATTATCAATTCCGGGTGATGACGACCGGTTTTTCGCTATCTTCCGTACCTCCGGAACCAAGTTGCCCGTCGATGTTTCTTCCCCAACACCAAGCCGTTCCGCGGATGTCCAGAGCGCATGAATGCATGGCACCTGTTTCTACCGCGGCGATATCAGTCAACCCTTCCACAGGGTTCGGCTCAATGTAGTTTTTCACATCTTGTCCACCAACCTGGCCGTACAGATTACTTCCCCAACATATTACCTTGCTCTCCCCGTCGACAACGCAGGTAAATCCTCCCAAGTAATCCCCGCCCGCGGAAATCGACTTGAGGTTTTCCATGCCGACCACCCCAACGGGTTTTATGTGTTTCATCTCGCCTCTTCGTGAACCCACCTGACCCGAGGCGTTCCTGCCCCAACACGCAGCACGCTCTCCTTCCAAAACAACACAGGTATGGGCTCCTCCGGCGCTTATGAACACAACCTTTTCCTCCAGTGACAATGCTTCGGGCTTCCGCCGGTTTGCATCATCTCCCAGTCCGAGTTGTCCCTCGTCGTTTCTTCCCCAGCACACCGCGCCTCCATCTTTCACAATACCACAATTGTGAAAGCCCCCGGGGGTGAGTTTGGCCAGCCTCTTGCCGACAATCACATCCACCGGCTTTTTTGACATCCGGTTTTCCGAACCATCGCCGAGTTGACCGTACTTGTTCCAGCCCCAGCACATCACCTCCCCACCGGAGCGCAAAGCGCAGGTATGCTCGGCTCCGGCATGAACGCTCACAGCATCTTGGATACCGAGAACTTGAACCGGAACCTGTCTGTCTTCAATAGTGCCGTCGCCCAATTGCCCCATGGTATTCTTTCCCCAACACCACACATCACCACCCTTACCGACCACGCATGTGTGGCGCCCTCCCGCTGACACAAAAGACACCTCTTTCAAATCTTTCGTGTACGACGCTTTATGATGGTTTTTTCGGCTTCCGGTTCCCAATTGACCGTAATTATTCCGTCCCCAACACAAAACACGCCCCGTCCCTTTCTCTATTCCACAAGTATGCGAATCCCCGGACGAAATCATCGATAATTCCACCGGGGTTTCGGGTATCGGTCGGACCTTTTCATAGAACCAAAAAAACCATATTGCAGCGGCTGCCAATATCGCCCCGATGAATCCAAAAAGACCGAAAAAAAGAATTTTTCTTTTTTTCTTTTCCAACTGCTCGATCTCATCTTCGATCTCGGGTGCCACCTGGGCGTCCATGATAAATTCCGCGGCTGAATCCCAATCGGTCGAGGACACCCCGCTCTTGGCACCTTCTACTTCTCCTGTATTCCCTCCTGAATCCCCTGCATCCGGTTCCATCAAACTCCGGTCTTCTTCCACTTCAGCAGGGGTCAATCCGGATTCCACGATAACCGACGGCTCAGCCGGTTCTATGCCGGACTCTTCATCTGAATCTTTTGCTTCGGATTCAACTGAAGCTTTTGAATCAGCAGGAGCCTCTTCTGTCTTCTCAATGAGCATCGGCCCGGTATCTACAACGGTTTTCCCACCGATCGCAGCCTCCAAAGCATCGCCCTCAAGCCCTTCAAGAGCCGCCAGGTCAGCCAAAGCTCCAGGCGCTATAACCGAATCATCCACATCCACAGCGCCTGTGTACGCTGCGGAAAACTCCGCCATAGACTGATACCTTTCAGAAGGCTGCACAGCCATCGCCTTTTTTATCACCCTATCGAGATCTTCCGGAAGATCCTGCCGAATTTCGGTGATGCCGGGCCGCTCCCGGTGGGTGTGCATGATAATCAGTTCCATGGGGCTTTCGCTGTAGAAAGGCGGGCGATAAGCCAACATGTGAAACAAGGTCGCACCCAGAGAATACACATCAGACCACGGCCCCACATCCTCCTTGATTCCCGGCCCCTGCTCGGGCGCCATGTACAATGGAGTACCCATTACCGCGTCAAGCCGCGTGACGACGCTGTCTCCAGGGCCGTCCGGGTGTTTCAGTTTGGCTATCCCGAAATCTATTATTTTGGGAAAAACAGAACCATCCTCGGCGTTTGTCAAAAAAACATTCTCGGGTTTTATATCCCTATGTATGAATCCCGCCGCATGGCATACTCCCAAAGCTTCCGACAATGGAAGAAATATGGCGGTAGCCTCATCCAGGGGCAGAGGACCCCTCGCCCGCATATAGGCCTGAAGACTCTGCCCCTTCAGAAGCTCCATCACGTAGTAGCTGCGTCCATCCGGCAGGTCACCGAAATCAAGAGCCTTTACAATGGCAGCATGCCGGATCGCGGCTATCGCCCGTGCCTCCCGCCTGAATCTCTTTACGAGTTCCGGATAACTTGAAAAATCTTCCGACAGAACCTTTATCGCAACTTCATTGCCGAGAATGGGGTGCCTGCCGAGAAAAACCTTGCCCATGCTCCCCTGCCCTACCAACCCTTCAATTTTGTAATTACCTATTTGCTTATCCATTTTCGGACTATTCTATCTTTCGGTTCCGGCCGGATTCCTAATGTTTTTCCATCGCAAACCCGTTCATCCACGGCGCCGAATATATACACTTTTTTGTCCTCAATTCCAGTATCAAACAATGTTTGGTGAAAAATGCCCGTAGAATGTACATCTACAAAATGCCGAACGAAAGCAATAAACGTTTATCCCTGCAAAAACCTTGTGGTAAAATGCTTTTCATTGTTTCTTTCTTGATTTCTGTAGCCTATATGGAGACTTTTCGATGAAAAAAAATGTCGGAAAAAAATTCCCTCTGTTCAGAATCATCCCGTTGTTGATCATTCTTGCAACCGCGCCGCCGGGTTGCAACGGCTCTGAATCGGAAATCGATGATCCTTGTGAATCCATCTTCTGCGACAATCCGCC
>SLPX01000356.1 GCA_007131745.1 Myxococcales bacterium | reverse complement strand
GGATCTTGTTGTGAGGCAGGTGGCTGCATTGGATGCGGCGGGGCTTCGTGAGGGGGATCGGTTGGCATTGTGGTGTGAGGATCGGCCGGAGAGTGTTTCACTTATTCTGGCTTGCAACCGCTTGGGGGTTACCGCTGTTCCCATTTCCAGGAAAATTCCGTTTGCACCCGTTGCAGAGAGGGTTCTGGACTCGGGATCGAAAATTCTTTTTTACAGCGGTTTGGGTGAGGACGCGGATCGGAGCGACTTGGGGGCGAAAATCCGGGATTCGCTGGATGGGGTGAAGATTGTGTGCTTTGATGAAGATCCTGTTGTGGGAGAGCCTTACACCGAATGGCTTGAAAAGGGGGAAGCGCGAGGCAGCGGGATTGAGCCGGTGAGCGTTGATAGCGAGCATCCTTTGATGATTTTATATGCTGACTCATCTGCTGGAGGGCCGAAGGGATTGGTGTTTCCGACCGGCGGATACCTGGTGGGCGTTGCGACCTCCTACGATCAGATATTCGGAGTCGCTGCCGACGGGATGGAACGAATCGGCGTTCTTTCCACCATGGAATTTTCCAGCGGAGCAGGGATGAGTTACGGATTGTGGGGACCATTGCTAAACGGGCATACCGTGGTCATCGCTGAAAGGAGCGGTGAATTGGATGCAAAAAGGCTTTTTTCACAGTTGGAAACGTTTTGGCCCATGTCTCTGCTCACGACGCCCAGAATGCTTGCCGGATGGCGGAGGGAACTTGGGGATTTCGAGCCGGGGCACAAGCTTCGTTTCAATATGGTCGCTTCGTCGGGGGAAATGTTGACACCACGGCTGGCCCGATTCGGTTCCAGCACGCTCGTGATTTCTCCTGAGAGAATGGTCAACATGTGGGTTCAAAAAGAAACCGGAACGGCTCTTTTGAGTACATATCCGTTTCCAGATCTCAACAAGCCCGGTTCTGTCGGCATGTTGGCATACGGCGTAAAGGGAGAGATTACAAGTGATTTCGGCGAGTCTTGTCGTACAAACGAAAGCGGACAACTCGTATTTCCCTGTTCGTGGCCTTCCATGGTGAGAAGTCTCATAAACAGGGAAGATCGGTTCAGGGAGATTTACTTTCAGCGAGTGGATGGGCGGTTCAGCACAAATGACGGGATGCGTGTGGATGAAGACGGGTTCTTCTGGTTCATGAGAAGGCTTGACGATGTCGTAAAGGTGAAGGGGCATTCGGTTTCCACTTCTGAAGTCGAAGCTGTCTTGCTTTCCCACCCCGATGTTGATGAAGCGGCCGTGATCGGTCTTGCCCAGGAGGGGGGAGACGCGTTGGCCGCATTTGTAGTGCCCGGGGCCGATGCGGCGGGGAAGGGGGAAAAGAAAGCAGCGGATGCTTTTGAAGAAGAGCTGTCGGCCTGGCTGAGAGGACGGGTGGGAGAATTTTTTGTTCCGTCTCGTTTCTTCGTGTCTTCAGCGCTTCCTCGTACGAAAAGCGGCAAGGTGGTACGTCGTTTGCTGAACAGAATCGCGTCCGGAGACGCTGATTCGGGTGAAGATCTGAGTTACCTGGCCAATCCGGAAAAGGTCAAGGACCTTATCAACGGCAACATAGAGGACAAGGGAGAATAAAAACACAATGGAAGTGAAAAAACTCGCGGAAGCCGTTGAAAATCTTCGTAAAGCCGGTTTGGATTTGAAGGGAAGGGAGGGAACCCTGACGGATCTCTGTGATGAAATCCGGGGTCTTGCTTCCCGTGCTCTTGAATCCATGGACGAAGATTCAGCAACCCGAGTAATCGGCATGTTGGAAGAATTGGTTCGACCGATTTGTAATTGCCGGTGTGTTTCGGGCGCTGATGAATTGCTGGGAGAAATTGTTACAAAAATTGTGAAGTTCGAAAGAGAGAACGGGCGGAGAGAGTTGGTTTTGGACCGTCTGTTAGGGGAGGAAGTTTCGGAAAAGGCGCGTGGAGGAAAAAAGAGGTTTTTGGTAATAAATCCTCATCTTGGGGTGACCAATGTGGCTTATTTTGAGGGCGGTGGACCCGTTCATGATGCGATATTGCACTTGTCTCCCGATGTTTGTGACAGCGTGGATTGCCGCTGCGAGTCCATACGGGAATGGGCGCGGGAGACGGGCATTGATTTGAATTCGCTTTCAGGCATTGGATGCAGGGGCGGGTTCATTAAGCCCGTATTGTCGGGAACTTATGAAGTGGTGGATGAAATGGTCAGGGATCTGGAAGACGCTCGGGTGGATCATCACAGCAACCTTGGGATCTGGATTGCTTCCCGTTTTGCCGAAGACCTCAAAAAAGACGAAGATTTTCTGCTTACGATCAGTGACCCGGTGGTTTCCGACGAACTGGACGTGGAAGAGAGACTTACCGGGTATTCAAGAATTGTCCGGGATGGAACCGCTGCACATTACCTGAACCACAAGGCTGTTTGGAACCTCTCAGCGTCGATTCTCGGCAAGAATCCGGATGATCTGGATCTCGTTTCGGCTCATCTAGGAGCGGGGATTTCAGTCGCCGCGCATAAAAACGGAAGGGTCGTTTCAGTATTGAACGCGTATTCAGGAGTTCCATCCACCAATCGATGCGGCGAGATAGAAATAGATCGGGTTCTTTACAGTTTGAAACATGAAGATATCACTTTCCAGGATCTGGACCGCGCTGTTCGTGACAGGGGTGGTTTGTTGTCCCTTGCCGGCACTGATGATTTCCGCGCTCTTCTGGCTTTTTTGAAGCGAGGCGCTGATGAGGTTCAGCGTAAGAAGATACGGCTTTTGATTCGCTTTATGGCACGGAAAATTTCGCAGGCGGTGTCAGGCGTCGCGGGCCGGGCGGATTTTTCACCGTTGTTGGTTGTGACGGGAAGCCTTTCCCGCTCGGATGAATTGATGGAAGCCGTGAAGAATGAACTGAACGGCCGGTTCGGTGTCATAGAAATACCCGGGAATGTTGAAATCGAGGCGTTGGCAGCGGGAGTGATAAGAGCTTATTACAACAGGGACTCGCTGAAGGATTATGTAAAGGTTCGGGATGAGTTGGCGAAAGAGAGGGCCGGGGAAAGAGAGCTTTTTTCAACCTCGGTTTTTGGAAGGAAGCTTTATTATAGGAAATCGGGTGCTCCCATATTGTCCATCGATGATTTGATCGATGCCACGTACCTGACGGTCAAGGAGCGCTTTGATCCCACGGTGGCGATTGTGGGCGCTGAAAACGAGGAAGCCCTGCTGGCTGCAAAGCGCGCCAACGAGGAAGGGAGGTATCGTATCGCCAAGTTCGTGTTGCTCGGAGATTATGCGGCTATCAACAGGATTGCGTATGATTTCGACCTCGTGCTCGACGGAGAAAACTACAAGATCATAGACACCGAAGATCCGATCAAGAGCGCCACTGACCTCATGGATCAGGGCAAGGTGCATGTTCTGATGAAAGGAAGCCTCAAGACAGAGCAGATTTTGCGGGGCGTATTCCGATATCTTAAGGACTCGGGCAAACTGAAAAAAGGGCAACTCATCTCACATGCGGTGGTCATGGATATTCCCATGCGAAACAAGCTGCTCATTATCACGGATGCCGCTGTGAACCCTTATCCGGATGAGCATAAAAAGTTGGCGATCGTTGAAAACGCTCTCAAGGTAGCGCGCAGTCTGAATATTGCGCAACCCAAAGTGGCGGTGATTTCCGCGATAGAATCGGTCAACCCCAGCGTTGAGAGTTCAATAGAAGCGGCCCGTATTGCTGAAAAATTCGCGGATCGCAAGGATTGCATAGTTGAGGGTCCGCTCTCTTTTGACGTGGCCATGGATCCTGAAATAGCCGCCGAGAAGAAATACAAGGGGATCATCAAAGGCACGGCCGACATTTTATTGATGCCCGACATAGACGCGGGCAATGTTTTGTACAAGTCTTTGACCACGCAGACGGGCGCGGTCTGCGCGGGGGTCATTCTTTGCGGCGACATGCCGATGGTGCTGACATCGCGTGGGGATTCCGCTCGTTCCAAGCTGGCTTCGATTTCAATGGCGGTGAAGCTGATGTTTGATCTTAGGAACTGATTGCTATCACGTTTTGATCCTTGTCGATGCAATCCTACTAATATCAAAAGCGATAGTCTTTTGATGAAGCTCATGTTTAAAATACGGGGTGATTGAGGGTCGCGTGACTCTTAAATGACTCCATGGTATTTTTTGTGGATAATTTCGGGAATCATAATCCCGGAGAAGGAGAATTCGCATGGAATGGCGTCTTGAGAGAAAAAAAATCGAATATGAAAAGAGACTGTGCAAGGTAGGAACCGCATTTCGCAAGATAAGACCGGGGCGGCGAATATTTATCGGCACCGGATGTGCGGAACCCCAGTTTCTTGTGAAGAGTTTGACCCAGTTTCCCGAAAACCTTGCTGATGCTGAAATCCTGCATCTCATTTCCTTGAATGTTTCACCGTATACCGACGAGAAGTTCCGCAAAATGTTCAGGTTGAATACTTTTTTTATCGGCAAGGCCGCTCGTGAGGCCGTGGGCCGAGGCGATGCGGATTACACGCCGATCTTTCTGTCCGAGATTCCAAAGATCATTGAATCAAGAAGGCTTCATATCGATGTTGCGCTGGTCCAGGTGACGCCCCCCGATTCTTTCGGCAACTGTTCTTTGGGGATGTCCGTGGAATGCGTCAAGACAGCGATTGAAAACGCTGATTACGTTATTGCGCAGGTGAATTCAATGATGCCCCGCACATTGGGTGATTCATTCGTGAATGTAGATCAACTGAATGCAATAGTGGAAAAAGACGAACCCGTGCTGGAATACCATTCGCCCGCTCCCGACGAAATAGCGGAACGCATAGGGTTTTATGTTTCCCGGTTGGTGCCGAATGGAGCGACAATACAGGCCGGAATAGGTTCGATCCCCAATGCCGTGTTGAAACACTTGAAAGACAAGAGAGACCTCGGTGTCCACACCGAGATGTTTTCCGACGGACTTGTTGAGCTTTATAAAGAGGGAGTCATAACCAACCGGAAAAAGAGTTTTCACCCAGGAAAAATCGTAGCGGCTTTTTGTCTTGGAACGAAGGAAATGTACGATATCATAAACAACAATCCAGTGTTTGAGTTCTATCCGACCGACTATGTTTCCGACCCCCGGAATATTTCTCGAAATGATGACATGGTAGCGATCAATTCATGTCTTGAGCTGGATTTGACCGGTCAGGTCTGCTCTGATTCACTGGGCCACAAGTTTTACTCGGGATTCGGCGGCCAGCCGGATTTCATGCGCGGAGCTGCTCTTGCGAAAAACGGGCGGCCCATCATTGCTCTTCCCTCGACAGCGAAGAGCGGAGAAGTGTCGAGGATAGTACCCTTGCTTTCACCCGGAGCGGGCGTGGTGACGACCAGGGGTGACGTGCATTATGTTGTTACCGAATGGGGTATAGCCTATCTCCACGGCAAGAATATCCGCGAGCGCGCAATGGCTCTGATTAAAATAGCACACCCGAAATTCCGGGAATGGCTGCTCGAAGATGCCAAGAAGTATAACTATGTTTATAAGGATCAGGTGTTGCCGAAGGACGGGGGGGTTAGTTATCCCGAGAGATATCGCTGGACATTCAATACCTCGGACGGGGTTGAGTTGCAATTTCGCCCCATTTCTTACACTGACGAGGACAAGTTGCGCCGGTTGTTTTACGATCTCCGGGACGACGATGTTTATTATCGTTTTATGGGCACAATGAAAACCCTTCCGCATGAGAAAGCACAGCCCATGGTGGTCTTGGATTATGACGAAAAATTTGCGGTGGCGGGTTACTTGGGTGAGGAGGGAACCGAAGAATTCGTATGTGTGGGACGGTGGTTTCTTGATCGAGCCACGAACATGGCCGAGGTGGCTTTTATCGTACATCCCGACCACCAGGGACGGGGGATAGGTACGTTTCTGCTTCATTCCCTGATGGATGTGGCCCAGGAAAAAGGAATTTCAGGATTTACGGCGGAGGTTCTCCGTCAAAACAGGAAAATGCTGAATGTTTTTTACAAGAGCGGCTGTAATGTTCAAAGCCAGCTTGAAGACGGCGTGTATGCCATAGCATTCAAGTTCGACGACAAGGCTTGATGGATCGGCTGTTTTCGGGAGGAAACCCGGGTGACGGATCTGAATGAACCGCTTGTATTCGAGATCAAGGGGAACTCACTCGATGACGGGCCCGGCATTCGGTCCGTGATTTTTTTGAAAGGTTGTCCTCTCTCCTGTGTGTGGTGCCACAATCCCGAGGGGCGTCGAATCGATGCGGAAATAAGCTTTGATGCGGGGATGTGCGCTGCTTGTGATGCTTGCATTGATGTTTGCCCTGAAAACGCACTGTCGCGCGACAATCCTTTTTTCGTAGATCGTTCGGTTTGTATCCTGTGCTTTGAATGTGAAAAAGTTTGTCCCTCCGGCGCTCTCACACGGGTGGGTAGGCGAATGAGCGTCGATGAGATCGTGGAACATGTAATTCGGGACAAACCCTTTTTTGACAACTCCGGTGGAGGGGTGACCCTTTCGGGCGGGGAACCCGCCATGTTCCCCGAATTCGCCGGAAAGCTCTGCAAAGAGTTGAAGAAGCATGAGATCCACACCCTGGTGGAGACGAGTGGAATGTTTGATTCCGGGCTGTTTGGACGGTTTCTTTATCCATGGCTGGATATGATTTATTTTGACTTGAAGATCATGGATCCGGAAGAGCACCGCCGTTATTGCGGGGTATCCAACGAAGTCATCCTGTCTAATTATGAGGAGTTGGCGGGTTTGTCGAAAAACAGCGGTCTTCCCGTGATTCCCCGGATTCCCTTGATTCCCGGTATAACGGATACTCGCGGAAATATTCGAGCTTGCGCTGATTTTCTTGCGGGATGCGGGGCAAGGGAGGTTTGCTTGCTGCCGTACCATCCGTTGTGGCGGGAAAAGAATTCCAGGTTGGGGATTTCAACGGAATTGGAATCTTGTCTAAACGATTGGCCGTCGAGGCGCGTGTCGGATGGGATCAAGGGAGTGTTCAAGACGGCCGGGATATCACCCGAATGTTGAACCGG
>SLPX01000412.1 GCA_007131745.1 Myxococcales bacterium | reverse complement strand
GGGAGAGATGGAACCACTTTTGGGGTGAGGGGAAGTTTCTGATTTTTTTAGGTGTTAGATTACTTGATTCCAAGTTTCCTGCGTGCGGCTTCAATGTGTTGTCTTGCAGCACGATGCTTTGGATTTCTTGACAGTATTTCCTGGTAGGTATTTATCGCGGACCTGTATAACCCCAGCCTGAAATAGGCGTTTCCGAGTATCATGCGGGCTTGATTTCCTCCCCCGGCTTTCACCGCGTCCGCGGCCAACCTGGCCGCGTTTCTGTGGTCTCCTCTTTGAAACGAGAGATCAGCGAGAGCGGTCAATCCGGCCGCTCTTCCGCCGGGGAGATTTCTTGCCTGTGTAAAGGATTTTTGTGCGCCTGAAAAATCCCCCTGTGCCATAAGCCGGCGTCCTTTTGCAATGTGGTCGGCGGGTGATTGGCGGGTTTTCGCCGGCCGGGGATCCGCTGGTTTTTCATCGGGCTTAGCCATGCTTTCAGGCTCTTTCACCGGAGCCGGAGTTTGTTTTGACAGCCGCTCTTTGGGTTTTTTAGTAGCGATCTCCTTGGAGGACAGCGTAGATACGGCTGATATTTTTTGTTCCGGTTCGGCTGACTTGTCCGGAGTTGTATTGCTGTCGGCTTTTGTTGGGCTGGACACCAGTTTTGCTGTTAACGAGGAATGCTTTTCATCTACGGAATGGGCTGCTTTGTCAGGTGTATCGGAACCATTATCCCTATAGCGTTCTTCCTCCACGGAATCGCCTGGTTCCCCATACGTTCGGGCCTTGGATACAAGGTCATCTTCTGTCCGCGACTCCGTGGCGATTGCGGACAACTCTTTTTCAGAGTCGATTTTTTCTTCCGGTGAGGCCCCCAATAAAAAATGCCAAACAATAAACAGGATAATTAAGCCAACAATCGCCCCGCTTGCGAGCCATGCAATCCAGGCTTTCTTCCTTGCACCGGTTGAAGGGGACAGAAGAGCATCCGACTTCGGCTTGGGAGGACTTGAAGTCGCGGCCGGCTTGAGCATTTCATTTCTTACCCGCTTCAACATCACCCCAAGCTGATGTGCGCTTTGTGGTCTTTTCGGAGGGTCGGTCTCCAAGCCGGCCATTATGACTTCGCACAGACTTATCGGCAAATCCGGTCTGTGTTGTGAAATGTCTTGGGCGGGGTGCTGCAACTTCCGGATAAGCACCTCTTGCGGAGATGCGCCTGTGTGAGGAGTTTTGCCGGTGAGCATTTTGTAGAGGATCTGACAGGTGGCGTAGACATCCGCTCTTTGATCAACCGGTTCTCCGGCCGCCTGTTCGGGGGCCATGTATTCCGGTGTTCCAAGAGTTGTTCCCGGGGAGGTAAGACGTCCTTTGGAGAATTCATCACCCATGTTTCGGGCTATTCCGAAGTCAAGGACTTTTATATTGGTTGATGAGGAACCTTCTCCTAAAAGCATTACATTGTCGGGTTTCAGGTCTCGATGAACCACCCCGGCCCTGTGAGCGGCTTCTATTGCTTCGCAGATATTAAAAACGATGTCGATAGCTCGGATCTCCTCTATTTGCGGAGATATTTCCATCAAGTCACCCAGGCTCAGACCTTCCAGAAGCTCCATTACGTAGTAGCATCTTCCATCATCGGTTACTCCGAAGTCCAAAACATCGACAATCGAAGGATGGTTGATCGTGGTTGTAGCCCTGGCTTCTCGTTTGAATCGCTCAAGGGTTTCACCAGTGGTTGAATATGCTTTGTGAAGAATTTTGATTGCGACTCTTTTCCCGATGTCGGTATGTTCCGCTTCGAACACTTGTCCCATGCCGCCTTCACCAAGCATTCGGCCGAGCCTGTAGCGATCTCCAAGAAGTTGTTTGTCTTCGCTTTTTTTTTGTGTTTCTTCGGTGCTCGAAGCTTTGCCGACCTTTTCCTGTTGGTTTTGCGCCGATAATAAAGGTTCTCCACCCGCCGTGAAGCTCCCTGATTTTCTCATTTTTTCCAGAAGAGCTTCTCTGTGAGTCTTGTTTTTTGAGAACTCTTCTCCGAACAAGGTCTGCATGAATGCAGCCACCCTATCGGTATCCATTCCCGGCCAGAACACAGCCTGGACTTCCGCCAAGTGTCGGAGCATTTCCCAAGAATTGCCGTATCGATCACCTGGTTCCGGTTGCAAGGCCTTCACCACGACTGCGTCCAACTCCTGTGGAACTCGGCTGCATACGCTTGAAGGCGGTGGAATGTTCGGACCCTTGGCACGGTCTGCCAGATCCTTGTTGGTGTTGCCGCTGGGTGGGAACAACCGGCGGCCCGTGAGAAGCTCCCAAAGGATGACGCCAAGGGGATACAAATCCGCTCTGCCGTCTAATTTAGCGCCCCGGGCTTGCTCGGGAGACATGTAGGGAATCTTTCCGAAAACAAGGCCGGGCGCGGTTTTTTCTATTTTTATTGAAGACATCGCAAGGCCGAAATCGGTGATCTTGGCTTCTCCAAATTTTGTTACCATTATGTTCGGAGGGCTGATATCACGGTGGATAAGATTGAGGCCTTCATAACGGTGGGCATAAGAAAGTCCGCGAAGTGAGTCCTTTATTATTTGCACCACCACTTCCATAGGAAATGCGACTCGTTTTTCCACGCAACGGTTCCAGATCGTGCGAAGGTCCGAACCTTCCACAAACTCCATTGCCAAGTAAGCTTCTCCATGTACTTCACCAGCGTCGAAAACCTGAACCAGGTTTCCGTGGCTTAGTCTTACTACAACTTTGGCCTCGTCGCGAAACCGGCGAATGAATTCAACGCCGGCGAGATCGGGCAGAACAACCTTGACGGCCAGGAGTTTTTCCAGGCCTTCCGAGCCTGATACCGCCAGGTATACGGCGCCCATTCCTCCCGAAGCCAACAGCTTCAGGAGTGTATATTTGCCGAAGGACCTGGGTAGGTCATTGGTTCGGTCTTCACGCAACGGCCGGCTCCTTTTTCATGTTCAAGTGGGACCTCACCATATTATTCCACGAGACCTTCCAGGGCAAATACCCGGACAATTCAGCGTTTATACCGCTTCATAAACCCATCCATTTCGGGCAGGCCGCCTTGCATGATCAGGTAACCGTCTATTGGTTCCCGTCGGGTGATTTCATGTGATATCGGATTCAGCATTATTTCACGAACTTCATCCGGGTCGTGTGTGTGGCCCAGAGCCCAACCCAGTTTTACATATGCAGCTTCCGGAAGCATATTGTCGGCGGGCACAACTCCCATGTTCATGATATCTCTTCCGGTGTCATAAACAAACATTTGTACATAACCCCACAGTGTCTGAACCGTCATGTATACGTGAACTCCTGAATCCACGGCTCTTTTGAGCGCGGGATAAAGGGGTTTATTCACATGGCCGAGTCCCGTTCCGGCGATTACAATGCCCTTGTATCCTTTTTCCACCAGTGAATCGATGATATCCGGTTTCATGTTCGGGTAGTAATAAACTATGGACACCCTGTCATCAAAAGCCGTATCGATTCGCACGTTTCTGTCCGCTCTTCGCTTTTTATAGTCGTTTGTGAGATAGGTGATTTTGTCTTTTTTTACGGTTGCAAGCGGTCGTTCTCCAATGGTGCGGAAAGTGGACCGGTAACTGGAGTGCATTTTTCTGACTCTGGTTCCACGGTGAAGGAGATCGTACTGGTCTGAAGTGGGTCCGAACATGCAAACCGTAACTTCCGCGATATCGCCCTTTGAGGCCGCGTACGCAGCATCCATAAGGTTCAGGGCTGCATCGGATGATGGACGGTCCGAGGAGCGCTGAGAACCTACCATGACGATGGGAACCGGGGGATCCTGGACCATGAAAGAAAGAGCCGCGGCTGTATGATGCATAGTATCTGTTCCGTGACCCACGATGATCCCGTCCGCTCCTTCCTCTATTTCCCTGCCGATGGCCCGGGCGGTTTCCTGCCAGTGTTCGGGACCGATGTTTTCGGAAAAGACGCCGAACAGTTTTATGGTTTTCATGTTGCATATATCGGCCAGTTCGGGCACTGCTCCGAAAAGTTCTCCGGGGGAAAAGGCCGGAATAACAGCGCCGGTTCGATAATCCAACCTGGATGCGATTGTTCCTCCCGTTCCCAGAAGAGTTACTTTTGGTTTTTTGGGGTCAAAGGGAAACTCCTTTTCCGGGATCTTGTACAAGGCTTTTTTGTAGCCTTTCACCGTGATGGAACGAATCCCCGCGACTTTCAGGCCGACGTTATATCCGTTCGACAGTTTCAACACGATGTGATCTCCAGGCAATGTCTCGGATCGAGGAAGGACAAGGCCCTTGAAATGTCCCCGATCAGTGTCTGTTTCGATTTCAGACCAGACTCTGGCGCCATGTGATTTCAGCAGGTTCAGCGCTGGTTCTCCATAGCCTTTGAAGTCTTCGCTATCATTTTGTTCTGTCATGTTCTGGAAGTCCTTGTCCATGAAATCACTCCGTGTCGGCTTTTTGACGCTCCAAAAAATCGTCTACAATCGCGGAAACTGTTCGGCCGCATGCTCGGCCTTCGAGGGGATACATAACTGCACCCATGTAATAGCGCTTGCGAGCTTCTGGATCGCTCGTCATCGGATCGGCCGTGTTTCGAATCTTGTCTTCTACAAAAAGGAGAAGTTCTCGGCCTTTTAAGGGGTTGAGATTCAATTCGTCCAAGATTACTTTTAAAGCGACATCCGGTTCTGTAGATTCGAATCTCATTACTGCTTCGCGCATCACCTTTTTGACGCCTTCTCTGTACAAAACTTCGGCTGTCACAGCTTCGAGGAGATCCAGGAAAAAGGTGTCGGGAAGAGGTGAAACGTCAAAGCCTTTACGATTGAGAGATATGGGTTCTTCCACCAGGAGTCGCGCCGCTGTCTTGGGCGGACAACCTTTACTAACCCCGCTTTCAAAAACCTGGTGGAGAGGAGAAATTGCGAGAAAATAAGCTAGATGTTTTGCCAGCCCCATTTCAAGATATCTTTTTTCCCTGTTGTCGGGTGGCGTAGGCAACCGTTTTCGTGCGGCTTCGATAAGTTGATCGCTAATCGGCACCGGCGGGGAGTCTGTGTCGGGATACATTCTGTCCGGGCCGGGAAGGATCCTTTCAAAGTCATTCAGGCAGCCGAGAAGTACCTGGCGGGTTTCGGGAGGTATTCCAAGAGCGGCCTCAAGCAAACGCGTTTCGATTTCCTCAAAAGCTGTACGTACATCTTGTTCAGGTCCCCAAAAAACAGCTACCGCGTCTTCGGCTTTCGCCCTGAGTCGTTTTTTTATTGAACGCCACTCCTTGTTTGAAAGTGCATTCGATCCACGGGTGGAGCGGTGTATTAAATATGGAGGTTCATCCAGGCACGCCACGACCCTAACCCGTCCGGCAACTTCGTCGGCAAGGGTTCTTCCGCCGATGACAGGAGCTGAAAGAATATTACCCATGTTTTTCAAGCGGATCGCGCCTACCTTTGCTCCCCTGTCGAGCGCTCGGCTGATGACTTCCGATTTTGTATTCGACAGAATATGTTCCACGAAATACGTTCTGGCCGACCCTTTGGGTTCCAGATCCCTGCTCCACAGTTTTTCGCGGATTTCCAGCAGGGCCTTTTGCCTCAATGCTTCGTTTCGCACCAGCCTTGGAATCATCTTGACACTGGGTACTCCCTTGATTTCGATTCTTGTTCCACCTTTGATACTTACGTTTACATCCTGGCGGGTCGCTCCGGCGCCCCTTCGAACTTTTCCTGTGGCACGGAGCAAACGCCCGATGAACTCGCACGCTTCTGCAACTTCCGACGGCTTTTCCAATTCCGGTCCGGTAACCACTTCTACGAGAGGCATGGAAAGTCTGTCCGTCATGAAAGTGATCGTGTGTCCTTCATCGGACAATTCACGGCACGAATCTTCTTCAAGCGCGACCTGGAGAACAGACAGTCTTTTTCCTCGCAGGTTTACGAAGCCATCCACACCTACGATAGCGGTTCTTTGGAACCCCGTGGGGATGCTGCCGTCGAGATATTGTTTGCGCATCACGTGGAGTTCCCCGACCAGGTTGCAGTTCATGAGCAATGCTATCTCTACAGCGATATCAAGTGCTTCGTTGTTGATAAGAAAAGGTGGTGTGTCGTCCATCTCGTAAGTGCAAACCGATTCTTGGTTAAGCAGGTAGAGGATCTCCTTCCGGGTTCTGAATTCCATCAATGCTGTACCGTCGTATTCACCCAGTTCGGATAGGGTCGGCCGCATGTGACGTAAAACTTCGGCGTCATGGTTGCCTTCTTTGCCGTAAATACCGGCCGGACAACGGCAAAAGAGTTTTTGTTCGGTGTATAGTTGCTGGTGGATTTCCAATCCGCTTTTCAGTTGAAGCTTTGCCCAGTCGATACCATCGTCCGCGGCTTTGCTTTCCCGTATAAGATGTGAAGGAAGTCCGGTGTATGTTTGGTCGGTCAAGAATGAGCCTCCATTTTGCGGGTGTTTCATCTTCTGCAAGAGTTTATTCCATTGTGGGTGAAACAACGCAAGGAATTACATTTGCCCAGGGTAAAAACGGCTTGGATTTAAGCAAGGATGAAGAGGATCTGTTTTTTGGATTTTCTGCTTTTGTATTCAAGCCGGCCGTCCAGGCGGTGTACGGGCAGGTTGAAACCGGCCCGGATGTTGAGAAGGGTATAGCGGATCTATTTTTTGGATTTTCTGCTTTTGTATTCAAGCCGGCCGTCCAGGCGGTGTACAGGCAGGACCACTGAAGAAGCTATGTTGGAAAGATGGGCTTCTATGCGTTTGAAAAAACGAACGGCCATCGCCGTGCAAACGGCTTCGTTCGCGGAAAGATCCGAATTGGCGATCTTTTCGATCAACGCGTCGCTTCGCCGGGTCATCGCGGATTCGTCTTGTACCACCTCTTTGGCCAGATCCCGGTCTGAATCCCGGATTGCCTTGATGGTGTTATCCAAGATTTCAGTAACATGGTCCGCTATTTCCATCAACTCGTCATAATGACGAATTTCATTCGGCGGCATGTTCAGAACTTGGGCTACTTCGAGGATGTTCTTGGAATAGTCGCCTACTCGTT
>SLPX01000380.1 GCA_007131745.1 Myxococcales bacterium | reverse complement strand
TCGGCCGAGTCGCCGACGATGCTACCCGAAGGGTAAGCTTCAAACGGCGACGTCCGGCGGTTTCGGAGCCTGCGAAAACATGGCTTCGGGATCCATCCCACGATCCCGGATCGAGCGAGCCGGATAAGGGCTGGGCGGAAAATGGATCAGGTGGTAGAAACACTCTGGAAATTTTGATGAAGATTTCCAGGCGACAACATGAACATCACAACAGCCGGCGTGGAACCGGAGGTAGGCTTTTCCAATGAATTCCAATTCAAACTTCAAAGAGCAACGCGAACACCATCGTGCAGGAAATGCACCCGGAACAAGTATCTGCTACCTGACGGCATTGGTTTTGATGCTCACAACCGGAGCAGCTTGCCGTCCACCGGCCGGGGAGACAACACATGGAGGTCCAGGGGCTGAAGAAAGAGCGGGAACAGAAGAGGTCCGGACACACGGCGAATCCACGGCTGAAAAGCTTCGCGTCGACTGGACATCGGTAAAAGATAAGACCGTTCTGTTCATCACTCACCCCAGCCTCAGGGTTGTCCGAAGCTTCCACTATCTCGTGAAAAACGGGATTCTTTCCGCGGATTCCCTCTTTGTGGTCGGTTTGTACCACGCCGACGAATGGATCGACTATTCCGAATCCTTTTCTTACGTGAGCGAAAACAATGTAGACTGGTTGCGCTTCGAACAACTCGACTGCCCGTTGCCTGCTGAGAAAATTTTCAAAGAAAACAAATGCACTGAAGATTTCAAGCGGATATTTTCGCTTGCCGCCGGGATGATTTTCACCGGGGGTCCGGATATACCGCCCGAGATTTACGGAAGGAAGACACTTCTCACAACGGTCATACGCCACCCACACCGACATTACTGGGAGATTTCATTTCTGTCCCACCTAATCGGCGGATCCCGGAACCCGGAGTCGATACCTCTCCTCGAGAAACGGACCGACTTTCCGTTGCTGGGAATCTGCCTGGGTATGCAATCCATGAACATCGCAGCAGGTGGAACAATGATCCAGGACATTCCGTCCGAATTGTATGCCATTAAAACTTTTGAAGAAATCCTCCAACAACCCGCGGCTGAAGTCCACAGGAGCGCTTATTACTTTCTTTACCCCGCCCCCTCCATGTGGTTCGGTGTTTTTCACCCGATTCGCTTCACCGGCGCTCATGATGTCTGGAAGGAAATGTCCGCGCCTTCTCAAGACGGAGCTTTAAAACCCGTCAACGTGATGAGCATTCATCACCAGGCTGTGGAAAACGCAGGTAAGGGCCTGGAGATCATCGCCGTCTCGATGGACGGGAAGGTAGTGGAGGCAATACAACACGAAAAATATCCGAATGTCCTGGGAGTGCAGTTTCACCCGGAATACGATGTCATCTGGGATTCCACCCGCGCTGCACGGCTCCGAAAAGACGATGATTCGAATACAAACAGGTTTGCAGCCGAACTGAAAGCCGACAAAGAAGGGCTGGCGTTTCACAAGGGTTTTTGGAGATTTTTCGGGAATCGACTCGACCGGAACAAGGTTAAGTCAACGCGCGAATCTCCGCGAAACCGAGATTGAAACGTAACCACTGAATAAGGAATGAACATGGAGGCCGAGAATCGAAAAACCACTCATGTATGCAGGGTGTGCGGAGTGGAAACCCTTTCTTCGAGGGCGTGTCCCAAGTGCGGCCGCCGCTCCTTTTTGAGCCCAATCGACGCGGCCGAAGACACTGACCGCCACGGAGGGCGTTCGGCTCATACGGACAGAGCGGGTGAAGCCGACAGGGTAAAAGAATCTAGAAAAAAGCTCATCACCCTTGTAACTGCTTTGACCGTGGTAGTGGCTGCTTCAATCACGGGAATTGTGTTCTCACTCTATTCTTCTCAACCCGACAAATCTGAAAAAGTCCGATCTTCGCCTGCCCAACCGGTTGAACGGGACAACAAGTCGCCGCGATCCCTCAAAAAACCACGCGATGTCCGGATGGCCCCTGATCCCGGGAAAAAGAAAGAAATAACACAGGGCGAAAAATGTGGATTCGGATATTGCATCACCGTTTTTACTGCAGGGGATATACCTCCTGAACTTGCACGTTTGATTGTCCGGGAGTCTTCATCCGGTTCACCATCAGTAAATGGAAAAGGTATTGGAGGGAAACAAGAAGAGTTCAAGGGGCAAGGGTTGATCGCGGAGCATTGTTTCCTGGTTGAGCAAACACCAACCCAGGGAAGGTGGTGGTACATCCCCGCGGTGCACCGAATGTTCATCCAACAACCGGACGGCGGAAAACAAAAACTGTTTGAAATAACCGGAGACGGCGTGGAGATTCCGGAGGGCGCGGATTCCATCAGGCTCCCCGGAATGGCCCACGGCACATCGCTCAAGCGGGGCGCAGGCAAGGGAATATTGGGAAGCCGGCTCTTCTATCTCATGTCGACTCCCCACGGTTTCAGCCTCGCCTCGGTACCCAGGTTAGCCGGCTTCCTGGAGGGCCGGATGGCAATGAAAACTCTCACCGCCACATCTCTCATGCCTCTTCCAATCCATTTCGAAGGAGATAAGTCAGGCACTGTAGACGATGACCGGCCTGTCCCACATCTCATGAGACCCGGAGAAAAAATGGTTCTCTTGAGGTGGACCAAAATGGGGGATAAAGATTCGGTTTCGTTCCGGCTTACAGCCGGTTCCAGCGAAAAATCCCCCGGCAAAAAATCCGACCCACCCGGCGATGACGAACCGGAGATCCGTGGAACCGTGGAACTGGACGAATCAGGCATGACAAAAAAGACTTCCCTGTTTTTCAAGCTCCCGAAAACAAGACGTTCCCCCCCGGCGGAAGGGATGATCCGAATGGAATCCCGAAAAAACATCTGCGCCCCCGCGCCCCGTCCCTAAAACGGGAAGCCCAAAAACTTTTACATGTATGAACGGCATAAACGGTCTCAGTGTTCAATCCCATCCCTTGCCGGACGACTTCTTTTCATTGAACCGGACGCGCAAATGGCAGCCTTCCGGCTAATTCCAACGTTGGCACCATCAGAAAAGAATCCGCTATCCAAAAAGATTATGTAAAGTTGAAGTTCGAATCTATCATGAAAAGTAGATTGGAAAACCCTTTACAACTTATGGGATAAGACAACATAATTTACGGTAGTTGTATCAAATCGGATATTATTGAAAAATAATTGGAGAACAATCATGCGCTTTAACATTCCATTGGGACAAATGAGCGTCGAGGACAAACTACAGGCGATCGAAGAAATCTGGGCCGACCTTGCCGGCACACCAGAGAGTATCCCATCCCCATCCTGGCACGCAGATGTTTTACGCGCTCGAGAAAAGCGCATCTCCGAAGGGACATCACACTTTCTGGATATATCCGAAGCTAAGAAAGCTGTGAGGGAACAACTCGAATGAGGGTTCAAGTCCTTTCCCATTGACACGACCGAAGGACTCCCGATATCCAACTGCTGAGCGCAAGCAGCGGGCGATACTTTTGGTGTGGCAAGTTTCACCTCTTTTTTATAGTATCAATCACAGTGAAGACAGGCTGGAGATCATCGGCTGACCGGTGTAGAAATGTTCATGTTGTTTGGGCCATAGTGTTTTTGAAAGGGTGAATGATAATGAAAAATCGGAAAGCATTGTTTTTTGCCGTGGTGTTTTTGTGCGGTGCGGCGTCCTCGGGATTTTTGTATCACGGATGCAAGTCGAAAGATTCAAACGGTTCTAAAACCCCTGTTTGTGGAAACAACAAGATCGAAGAGGGAGAGGTGTGCGACGGAACCGACCTTGCGGGCGAAACCTGCGGGAGCCTCGGATTTGACGGAGGGACGCTTGCGTGTCTCGCGGATTGCTCGGGGTTCGACACGAGCGGTTGCACGCACGCTATCGATTGTGGAAACAACATAGCCCAGGAAGGCCAGGTGTGCGACGGAACCGACCTCAGAGGAGAAACGTGCGGAAGCTTGGGCTTGGACAGCGGAAACCTCGCATGCCGTGCCGATTGCCTGGATTACGATGTGAGCGACTGCCTGATAGGGGCGGAGTGCGGAAACAACGTGGCTCAATACGGAGAGTATTGCGACGGACACGATCTTAGAGGAGAAAGTTGCGAGAGTTTGGGCTTCGGCGAAGGAAATCTGGGCTGCAATGTAGATTGTACATACAACACGTCTGACTGCGAATCCGGACCTGTCTGCGGCAACAACACCAAAGAATTGGGAGAAGTGTGCGACGGAACCGACCTGGGAGGAGTGACCTGCGCGAGTTTGGGACTACAGGGAGGAACGCTGGGTTGCCTGGAGGATTGCTCAGGATACGACATTTCCGGTTGTGACGTGGATCCATCCGGAGTTTCCTGGATTTCCATCCCGGGCTCCACATTCGACATGGGCAGTCATTCCGGACACACGGATGAATTGCCCGTACGTTCGGTTACCGTAGATGGATTCGATATGACAAAAAGCCAGGTGACCGTGGCTCAATACGCGAATTGCGTCTCCGCGGGCGAATGCAGCGAACCAGGCACGGGCTGGAGCGTTTGCAACACGAACACACCGGGAAATGAAAACCAGCCGATAAACTGCATAGACTGGTTCCAGGCCACGGATTTTTGTGATTGGATTGGCGGCAGGCTGCCGAGCGAAGCCGAATGGGAATACGCTGCCAGATCGGCAGGTCAGAATATCACCTTTCCGTGGGGAGATGAGTTCGCTAATTGCAACTACGCTGTAATGAACGAAGGAGGCGGCGCGGGGTGCGGAACAGGAAGAACCATGCCTGTGTGTTCGAAGCCTGACGGAAACACGAACCAGGGACTGTGTGACATGGCAGGCAACCTTTGGGAATGGGTACAAGATATCTACCAGGAAACCTACGAGGGCGCGCCCAATGACGGTTCCGCGTGGGAAGACTCTAGCGGTTCCACACGGGTTTTCAGGGGAGGAGCTTTCAACAGCGACACGCCATACCAAGTGAGAGCCGCAATCCGCGGCCATATTGGCCCGAATTATTACTATGATTTCATAGGATTTCGCTGCGCAAGATAGTTCTTTTTCCTCCTTTTCTCTCGTCTCTTTGGATCGTACTTGACGACACTCATGTCAGGCAGGTTTTTGCTTCGTTCATTTACTAACACCCTCCAAAAACAGCTAAGGCCTCGTAATTGCACGACAAATATCCATCGACCGCAAACCGGGGAAGAAATTTCCGGAATCTAACTTGGCACCTTTTTTGCATTGTTATTTACGGTGTGAAACAGGAAACGACATGGGAAAGACTTTTCAAAAAGTTGAGTATAACAAACATAAATAAACGAACAAAGACAGTAACTTTCAGGATTAAAACATGAAAAGAATTAAAGTATTTAACACAGAGTACATATCATTGGATTCAGTTGAAACACCTCAACACATGGCGGAACTCGTGGATGAACTCCGACAGGGAAAAGATATAGTGTTGATCAAAAACGGCCGCGTTGCAGGAAAAATCATCCCCTCCACCAAAAAAGTCGCTGATTCAGCGGTGCTCAACCGGGGATTTGAGAGAATACCGTGGCATCTGATCGATCTCGACCGGCCGGTCGTTTCGGGTCACCGAATGGCCGCGGCCTGCGGGCTCGAGTAGATCGTCATACCAATTCTCGGACATCTCCCGCTCCGCGGCGCACCAGCCACCGCATTCCTGAAGGAACTTTACTTCAATCCGAATTGTAAGAATTTAAAAAAATGATGAAAGAATACGGGCCGACTTATACGCGGAAAGAATTCTTCAGTTGCTTTTGATGGAGTATTCTTTGATCTTGTATTGAAGGGTCCTCAACGCGATGCCGAGACGTTTTGCAGCCCGCTTGCGGTTGCCGTTCTCGGCTCGAATCGCCTTCTCAATCGCAAGCCGTTCGAGTTCCTTGAGGTTCAAAGCATCACCCGGGTCCGGATTTTCGGTGGAGGATGATTCGGATACCAAGCCGGATACGGAATCCTCCCCAATGTGTTTGAGCTGAATTTCGCCTCCTCGTGAGAGGATATACGCGCGTTCCAAAACATTCTGTAATTCCCGGACATTGCCGGGCCATTCCCTGGAAAGTAAAGCGTTTCGGACCTCAGAGGAAAGGCCGGGTGGAGTCCTGTCCACGCCGCTGCCCAGTATTTCGAGAAAGTGGAGAGCCAGTGGAATTATGTCGTTGGGTCGTTCACGCAGCGGAGGCAGTTTCAATGGAAAAACATTGATGCGGAAAAACAAATCCCTTCTAAACTCGCCGTTCGCCACGGCTTTTTCCAGATCCTTGTTGGTTGACGCTATGAGCCTTACATCCACGTCGACAGGTTGTTCGGACCCTACAGGAACCATTTGCCGGCTCTCTATGACCCGCAAGAGTTTAGCTTGGAGCGGAAGAGTCATTTCACCCACTTCGTCGAGAAGCAGGGTCCCGCGGTCTGCCTGTTTGAAAAACCCTTCGTGGGAGTCGATTGCCCCGGTGAACGCTCCCTTTTCATGACCGAACAACTGGCTTTCGAGCAAACTGTCTGGAATCGCAGCGCAATTCAAAGCCACGAAAGGACCTCCCACCCTTGAACTCCTGTCGTGAATGTAACGAGCCAAAACTTCCTTGCCGGTTCCCGATTCTCCGACGATGAGCACTGAAGTCGACCTCGGCGCAACCGCGCGGGCCATTTCCAGCAGTTCGAGAAAACGAGGGTCCGCGCCGACAGGTTCGTTGGAGACGGCGCGCAATCCCCGGCTCGACCCGCCGCCTGTTCTGGTGGATTCGAATGCCTTTTTCACGACTTTTCGCAATGTTTCAGGCGAAGGAAGCGGCTTTGTCAAAAAATCGAAAGCACCGAGTTTCATAGCTTCCACTGCTCCCGATACCGAGCCATACGCGGTCAGCACAACCACAGGAAGGTCCGGCCGGTATTTCCGGAGATTCCGGAGAAGTTCCATGCCGTCCATCCCGTCCATCTTCAAATCGCTCAACACCACGTCAAAAGAACTTCTTGAAAGGGCTGCGAGCGCGGCCTTGCCGTCTTCAGCGGTTTCAACGCTCCACCCGTCATCTTTCAAGATATCGGCCAACAACTTTCTCATAGCGGGATCATCATCAACTACAAGACACAGCGCGCGATCTTGTCCGATTCGGGACGACCCGCTATCATCCGTCCGTTTTCCATTGGTTTTATTTTTTGGGGCATTTACGGACATTCGAGACTACCTTAACCTTTGTATTTACATGCAATTACAATAGCTTGAAAGCAATTATTCAAACTATCGCATTAACAATCTTCGCCGGGTGAAAATTCTTTCACAACCGTGTCAAAACGTTCACAATAACACAAAACGGCCGTCTAAATCACAACGGCAAAGTAAGAACAAACCTTGCTCCCCCTTCCCGGCGATTTTCAGCCTTCAAGGTTCCGCCGTGCTCCTCCGCGATCCTGCGCGAAACGGAAAGACCCAGACCACATCCATCGCTCTTGGATGTTACAAAAGGAGAAAAAATCCGTTGCCCCAGGTTTTCGGGTATCCCCGCTCCGTCGTCGAGCACTTCCACGACCGCGTTGTTTCCCCTTTTTCGCGCCTTAACCACCACATTCCCGCCCTTTTCGACCGAATGAACTGCATTTCCAAGTAGATTCAGTAAAACCTGCATCAAGGCATCCGGGTCCGCTTGTACCCTGACCGAATCCAGGTCCTGCAAAACAGCGACCCGCTTGGCAACAGCTTCACTCTCCAGAACAGCACACGCTTTCTCAGCCAGAATTCGAAGATCCTGTTCTTCTTTTCGAAGGTCGTTGGGCCTTGCGAAATCCAGAAGACCGTTTACAAGGCGCTCCAACCTCTGAGCCTGGTCCACGACCATACGCAGCCTTCCCGCTTCATCCTGATCGCGGATTTTCTCTTCCAGAACCTGGGCGGTCCCCTTGATCACCCCCAGGGGGTTTCGGATTTCATGCGCCAAAACCGCTCCCATCTCACCCATTTCGGCAAGCCGCTGTTGTTCGAGCATCCGATTTTCAAGTTTTCCCGCGTTTCTGTATGCAAGAAACAAGAGCAAGCTGACCAGGACAAGGGTGAATGCCGCTCCCAGAGAGACCCATTGAGTCATCGCCGCTCTTTCAAGAGACCTCTTGGTTTCGTCCGCTACCACTTCAACGTCCACCGCGAGAAAAATCCCTCTTGCCCTGCCGAAGTCTCCTCTCCTTCCCCGTCCTCTTCCAGGTCCGAGTCCTCTTCCGATTCCGCCTCGACCTTTTCCTTTTTCCGGCCTGTCAAGGCTCTCATAAACTTGCGCGTCGAGGAATCGCTCATCTTCGACATCCGGCATAGATACCCGGAGATCCCGTCGCTTATCCCGACTCATGTGCCGCCTCAACCTGAACCCTCGGCCGGGTGAACTCAACGGCAGCCATGTTCGATACACCGGGCGGGCTCCCCTTGATGACAATTGTTCCACCGCGTGATCCGCGCCGCTCAGAATGCGGCCCGGCAGAGCAATCGTATCATGATGTTCTTCTTCGATACTTTCCGAGGATATCCACACCCGGCCGTCGTCATACACAAGCGCGATTGATAGAACCGGTTTTTCGGCAAGCAAACTGAGAGCTTCGCGCAAATCGGAATCCCTGTCGGCCCGCACCATGTTAAGAGTGGAAGCAACACCGAGCGAAAGGTCTATCGCCCGGCCCTGGAAAGCGTCCCTGGCCGTCGCTTCCACACTTCTTCTCAGAAGTATGGAGCTTGCAGCAAGGCCGACAGCAAGGGAAACAGCAACAGCAAGATACGCGGTAACAAACCGCCTGGACAACCCGGCCGAACGCATCTTTTCCAGGGACATCTCCCGCTGCAAACCGGTTTTCGAAGGGAGATTCGAATTTTCTTCATCTCCGGACATCCGTCGTTTCCCCGTCTACGGCAATCCTCTCTTTCCGGATATTGCCGAACACCCAATCAATCCAGGAGGTGAACCACCATTCCTGACCGCAGCTTGGGTTCAAACCAGGTGGACTTGGGCGGCATTATCAGCGAGGCATCCGCAACCTCGAGCAACTGCTCAATCGTTGTCGGATAAAGCGCAAAAGCAGCGGCCCAACCGTTTGCACAACGTTTCTCCAATTCTTTCGTACCCCTGATACCCCCCACGAAATCCACTCTCTCGTCCGTTCTCGGGTTCTCAATCCCGAGCAGTTTCGACAAGACATTGTCCTGCAGAATGGACACGTCAAGGCTTTTGACGGGATCCGACTCATCGTAGATATTTTTTCCGGCCTTCAAGCGATACCACTTTCCTTCCAGGTACAATCCGAACTGGTGGGGTTCGGGCGGTTCCGCTACATCGGTGGGAGAAAGTTCGAATATCTCTTCCAAAGCCGCCAAAAACTCGGCCGGGCTTCTTCCGGCCAGGTCCCTTACCACGCGATTGTAAGACAGTATTTTCATCTCGTTGTGAGGAAAGATCACCGTGAGGAAGTAGTTGTACTCTTCTTTGCCGGTGTGGCCGGGATTCGCAGCACGCCGCTTTTTACAGACTTCCGTGGCCGAAGCGGACCTGTGATGTCCATCGGCCACGTAAAGGTTATCAACCGACTCAAAAGCGGACTGAATCCCCGAGATGACCTCTTCGTTGTCGATGACCCACAAAGTATGCTTGATCCCGTCGTCCGCCGTAAAATCGTAAACAGGGTCGTTTTTGTACCCTTCCTCAATCGCCGCCTGAACGCGGTCATCGGCTCGGTACGTTAGAAAAACCGGCCCGCACTGCGCATTCTGGGTTTCAATGTGTCGAATCCGGTCTTTTTCCTTCGCTGTCCTCGTGAGTTCATGTTTCTTGATCCTGTCCTCTTCATACTCCTTTACACTCGCGCCGGCTACCAGCCCGGTCTGGACATGATCGCCCATCTGCTGCCGGTAAAGATAGAAGCAAGGTTTCCCGTCTTTGACCATCGCCCCTGATTCCTGCATTTTTTTGAGGTTCTCCGCTCCCTTCAGGTACACTGCGTCGTCATACTGATTAATCGAAGGGTCCAGATCTATCTCAGGCTTCACTACGTGCAAAAAACTGTATTCATTGGATCGAGCCATTTCCCTGGCCTCATCCGAATTCAGTACGTCGTACGGCGGACTTGCGATTTTAGATACAAGATCAGGCCTGGGTCTCAGGCCGGGGAACGGGTGAAGATGAGCCATGCTTTTACCTCCTAGCTCTGCTGATTAACTCTGCGCCACCAATGATCCACGTTGATTAGGATCCCTGGATTCAGAACCGAAGATTTCATCCTCTGGATCGTTCTGTCAACCCTCTCGTTCGGCACGAGTGCAGCTCCTTTAGCCCGCCGACACTTTTCTTTTAACAAGCCGCAAACACGCAGCGGACAAAACACGAAACACAGTGCTGCCGAGGCCATGTTTTCGCAGGCTCTGGAAACGCCGGACGTCGCCGTTTGCATTTTGGTGGGAGGCGACATGATGAAGGGCCGGTCGATTATGCGCACGGATTACACTATTCGTAATTTAATTGCAAAAAAAGGTGGTCGAAACCCGAAAAATTGGAAAAATTGGGGACGGAAAATTGGGGACGGAGCACTGGAACATTTTCGCGGTTTCCGGTTTGACAGGCTCACCGGTATTCTTTTAGAATAGGTTCTGATAAATAAAGGGTTAGAGTTAGTTGGAGTTTTTTAACGTATCCTATCAACCGGGGGTAAAAAATGAGTTACAAGAACAGGAAAAAAAACAAGGGTTTTTTCCGGCTTTTCATCTGTGTGTTGTCGGTGGCCGCTACCGGAATTTCCTGTGGAAGCAGGAGCACCAGCGGTGAGGGAATCTGCGGAAACGGAATCCTGGAAGGCAATGAAGAGTGTGATGACGGAAACCTGGTCGACGGCGACGGATGCGACCACCTCTGTCGAATTGAAGAAGGTTGGCAGTGCGAAGGACAGCCCAGCGTTTGCACTGAAATCTGCGGTGACGGACTCATCGTCGGGGGTGAACTGTGCGACGGAGATAATCTGGACGGTGAAACATGCGAATCACTCGGCCTGGAATCGGGCGATCTGGGGTGCAACGATGAATGCACTTTTGACGTATCGGAATGCACGGGTGAAGCTGTTTGCGGAAACGGAATCTGGGAGTATCCGGAGGAGTGCGACGGCGATGATTTCAGGAACGCCACATGTGAAAGCCTCGGTTTCGAGGGTGGAACGCTCGCGTGCAACGAAGACTGCACGCTGGACACTTCAGGGTGCGAAACCGCTTCGATATGTGGAAACGGGATACAAGAACCGGGCGAAGAGTGCGACGGTGATGATCTGGCGGGTGAATCTTGCCAGAGCCTCGGTTTTGAAAACGGCGACCTGGGATGCAACGAAGATTGTACTTTCGACACCAGCGAATGCACCGGCGAAGGCCCCTTCTGTGGAAACGGTGTTATAGACGAAGGCGAGGAATGCGACGGCGACGACCTGGGCGGACAAACCTGTGAAGACCTCGGATTCGACGGGGGCGCGCTGGGGTGTGATGATTATTGCAAACTGGATACCAGCGGATGCGTGGATTGTGGAAACCTTGAATACTGCGATGGAGTTTGTGTCGACGTAAGAGCTCACATGGATCACTGCGGCCAATGCGACAACCCATGCGATTCGGACCAGGTGTGCACGGGAGGTCTCTGCGCGGATCTCGACGGAGAGTGGACTTTGGTTCCGTTCCCCGAGGACGTGGAAAGATTCAGCGCGCACGACCTGGCAAGCGACGACGAACACCCCTATGTAGCAGTTGTAGCCGGTGGGGCGGGAAATACCCACCGTGTGGTGGTAGCGCGTCACGACGGGACTGAATGGGACGTGCTCGGACCTTCACCCAACCAGGAAATCACCGACAACTTGGAAAGCAACATTGCGCTGGCGTTGGATGGAACCAAGCCCTATGTGCTCTTTTCCAGAACCACAATGGCGATCGACCAGCCGAACCTGCATTTGATGCAGCGGACAGACGACGGCTGGGAACAGGTCGGAGCTCCGGGATATCAAACACCGTGCGCAATGCACTCGCACCTGGACATGGTGTTTGAAGAAGATGTGGCGCACCTGGTGTACTTGGGCTCCTTGGACTGCGGGCTCGGCACGGGATACGCATGGTACGATGGCGGATGGAATGAGCGTCCTTCCGTGACAGCCCACAACGGCCAGATATGCGAACAAAGCGTGGGAAGACCGGCTGTTGTCCACACCGACAGGCCCTACGTGGGAGTCGGTTACTCCAGCATGTTAATGCAAACGGTTCGTTCCATGGTGTGGTGGGATGAACAGGACGAATTATGGACCGACCTGGTGGAGCCGCTCGAAACATACCCGGGCGACGGAAGAAACGAACACATTTCCGCGGTAAGCGACAATGAAGGCAATATCTACGTGGCTTGGTCCGTGGAACTCAAAGACGAGATTCCAACCCGCTACGCCATATCGGTCAAGAAGTACCACGTCTCCGATTCCACTTGGAGATTCGTGGGCCAGGAACATGTTGAAACGAGCGAAAGCGCCAATGACCCATCGATCGCGCTGATCGGAGGAAACTTGTGGCTTGCATACACCTCTGTGTCGACCTTTGCGATCACCCCGCCCCAGGTTTTGGTGATGCGGTTTTCGGAAAGTGATCAGAGATGGGAGCAAGTAGGAGGGCCCCTGAACGAAAACAACGCGAGGGACGCTCACATACCGGTGATCGCTGGAGCGGGCGGCGTTCCGTACGTGGCTTTCAGGGAGAACACACAGGGAGGACGCCAGACTTTTTATGTAAAACGATACGTCGCTCCTCAAATAACGCCTCCATGAGCCTATTTGTGAAATAAACCGGAACACATCTGCGTTGATTCGAGGTCCGGGTCGACAGCTTGGACCGTTACGGAAGTTCGCGCATGATAAGGGTTTACAACCGGAGTGAATGCCTGAAAGGAAAGAGGTGAAATTCGATGGGAGAGTGTAATCGAAGGGATTTCTTGAAAATGATCGGAGCATCCACCACCTTGGCATGTCTTCCTGTTGTTCCGGGGTGTCGCACCGAAACAACTTATGTCCGAACACCGAAACCATCGGTTTCGCCGGATGCAGTGGAAGGTGCAATCTACTTCGATCGATTCGGAGTGGACCAGGGAATGATCGCTCGGATTCTCAAAGAGGCGCTTTCCAGGGGGGGAGACTTTTCTGAAGTGTTCCTTCAACACAAGGTGACTCACTGGGTAGGCCTTGAAGACGGCCAGGTCGACCGTGCGTACACCAACGTAGACCTGGGCGCGGGGATTCGCGTGCTCAAGGGAGACGCCACCGGTTTCGCATATAGTGAAGACCTGAGTGAAAAATCGCTGATTTCCGCCGCCGGGACCGCCGCCTCGGTGGCGGCGGCGGGTGCGCCAGGGGTGCAACCGGTTTCACTCAAGGCCGTGGAAACCCCGAATTTCTATCCGGTCGAAATCCCCTGGACCGAAGTCGGCATAGATAAGAAAATACCCCTTGTCGCCAAAGTCGATGAACTGGCGCGCAAGAAAGACCCTCGGATAATCAAGGTCACGGTCACTATGAGCGATGAGACGTCCAATATACTCATCGCCAATTCGGAGGGGCGGCTGGTTGAGGATCTTCAACCCATGGGCGTCCTGCGGATAAATTGCGTGGGCCGGCACAAGGGAAAAACAGAGACCGCTGGAAAATCCGTGGCTTCAGCCGCCGGACTGGAGTTTTTTACTCCGGAAATCCTGGCCCATACAGCCGGCGAAGCAGTGGATTGGACCACCCTGCTTTTTGATGCCGAATCCCCTCCCGCGGGCAACTACCCGGTTGTGTTCGGCCCCGGGATAACCGGCATCCTCCTACACGAGGCCATAGGGCACGGGATGGAAGCCGATTTCAACCGCAAGAACATTTCAATATACGCGGACCGGATCAACACGAAAATAGCCCCTCCGGTTGTAGATATTTTCGACGATGGAACCAACCCTGCAATGAGGGGCACGATAAACGTGGACGATGAATCCACCCCCGGTCAAAGAACCCAACTTGTCGAAAAAGGGATTCTTCGTTCTTACATGCACGATCTCATATCGGCCCGGCACTATGAACTGGAATCCACCGGCTCGGGGCGACGTCAATCTTTTCGCTTTCCTCCCGTGCCCAGGATGCGAAACACGTACATGGCAAACGGACCACATAAACCCGAGGAGATTATCCGGTCGGTCAAACACGGCCTCTATGCCGAGAATTTCCTTAACGGCCAGGTTCACATCGGGGCCGGGGATTTCACATTCTACCTGAAGCACGGCCGCATGATCGAAAACGGAAAACTCACCCGCGTGGTGAAAGACGCCAACCTTATCGGAAACGGACCAAAAGTGCTGGAAACCATGGACATGGTAGCCGACGACCTTGAAATGTATTCCGGAGCGGGTTTTTGCGGCAAGGACGGACAGCGCGTACCCGTGGGTTTCGGCATGCCCACCACCCGGGCGGGCGCAATATCAATCGGAGGGAGGAACTCGTGAATCGAAAACTGCTCGATATAGCGCGTGAGACGGCCGGCAAGGCGAATAAAGCCGGGCACGCCCGCGTCTCGTTGAACCGTGTACTTCGATCAACCGTTGAATGGAGAGACGGAAAGCTGGATCGTCTACGGGAATCCACCGGAATGGGGTTGGGAATCCAACTCTTCGTGGACGGCCGATACTCAAGCAATTCAACAAGCGATCTCCGGCCCGAAGCACTGGACCGTTTTGTGGAAGACACGATCGCGGCCACGCGATATCTTACGCGTGACCCTCACCGCAAGCTTCCGAATCCGGATCGTTACAAAGACAGAACGACCGACGATCTTCAGATCTGCGATGAAGCCGGCGCCAAGTCGATGACTCCTGAAATGCGTAGGGAAATCGCCCAGGAGATTGAGGCCGCCGCTCGAACCGAAGAAGGTGCAAAATATATTATATCGGTCAGCACGGGTTGCTCAAGCGCTTACTCGGAATCGGTGATGGTATCCACAAACGGCATGGAAGGAAAATCTCGATCCACCAACTTCTCATTTTGGGCCGCTACATCGGTCAAAGACGAAGGAGACCGAAGACCCAGGGAATGGTGGTATGCCGGGTGCAGAAACGCATCGGATCTTCCCGAACCCGCATCCATAGGCAGGGAAGCCACCCGCCGGGCCTTACTCATGCGGGGAGCCGGTCCGGTCCGATCCGGCCGCTACCCCTGCATCATTGAAAACGCGTGCGCAGCGCGATTGCTCGGCCACCTGTTGAGGCCGCTGTACGGCAGTGTGTTGCAACAGGATCGCTCCTTCCTCAAAGACAAAAAGAACCAGGAGGTGGGAAGCCGTTTTCTTGATATTACCGACCACCCTCACATAAAAAAAGGTTTGGGCTCCCGCACTTATGACAGGGAAGGAATGAGCACCAGGGTGAGGCCCGTTTTTGAAAAGGGGGTACTGAAGAGTTTTTACCTGGACAATTACTATGCATCCAAGATGGACATGGAATCCACCAGTGGAACATCCACGAACCTGGTTTTCAAGACCGGCGATAAAAGCGCGGTTAAACTGATGGAACAAATGGGGGAAGGTATTTTTATCACCGATTTTTCAGGGGGAAACTCCAACACGGCAACAGGCGACTTCTCCATCGGAATACGGGGAATGCTGGTGGAAAACGGACGTCCCTCGATTCCCATAACCGAAATGAATTTGGCAGGAAACCACTTGGAATTCTGGAAAGCGCTTACAGAAACAGGAAACGACCCCTACCCTTATTCCAGCGTTCAAATCCCTTCGCTTCGCTTCAATCCTGTGCAGTTCTCCGGCATCTAATCACTCTCACATTTGGTGGTCGAGAATCGCCTCGGTGGTTTTAACTGAAAACCTGACCTTGCTTTTTTTCTTGAATACCATACATTTGTCTGGTACAAGAAAAGAAGGTTAAAAATGCGCAAAATGCGAGGTACGCCATGGGACCCACCCCACCAGGAAAAACAAGAGAACGGGTTTACGGATACGTAAGGCGCCGCATCCTGGAAGGATCGCCCCCTACGGTAAGGGAGGTGCGGGACGCTTTCGGATTCAAGGCCGTGCAGACGGCCCGGGAGCATCTCGAAGCTCTTGTGGCGCAGGGACGCCTTAAAAAGGAACCGGGAGGGCGGGCTCGCAGCTACCGTCTGCCTGCCGGCCTGAGTTCGGTTTCACTCATGGTCCCCATGCTGGGCCTGGTACAGGCCGGGGATTTGACCACCGCGGAGCAAAACCCCGAAGGCTACGTAATGGTTCACGCTGCTTCGCCCGGCGAAGAACTCTTTGCTCTGAAGGTCCGGGGGGAAAGCATGACCGGAGCAGGAATACTGCCTCACGACGTTGTCATCGTGCGACGGCAGAATCGTGCGCGAAACGGGGAAATAGTGGTCGCCCTGGTGGGGGATGAAGCCACCGTAAAACGCCTCGTGATTCGCAAGCGCGGAATTGAATTGCACCCTGAAAATCCTGATTTTCCGGTTATTACGCCGGATCCGCGGGAAGTGCGCATCCTGGGAAAAGTGATCCAGGTCAGGCGTTACCTGGAAAACCGTATCTCGGAAAATGTCTTGCTGACTTTGTGATACATGAACCAATGCCACGAATAAATGCATACGACACAACAGCGTGCGTGGAAAAAACCGACAGGAAAAGCAAGCTTCTTCTGCTGTCAAACCTGAAAGGCGTAAAAAGAGCTTCATCGCTCAAAAGACACGCGGACGGACAACAGGAAACATCGACCGGCTTTTTGAACATGGGAGAACTGGCCGGACGGCTAATCGAACTTTCAGCGCCCGATGAAACAGCGTCGGCTCTTCTGACCGTTTCCATGCAACTTGTAGCCGAAGCTCAACGCAAGGGGGAGCCGGTATGCTGGGTGATGACCGGCCTTGATCCTTTCTTCCCCCCTGACGCTGCGGATACGGGTGTAAACGTTTTCATCTTGCCCGTTATCCGGATCAATGAACGGAACTCGAAACCTGAAATCATTGTTTCCAGAGCTGTCCGAGCGGCGCGGATACTTGTCCGTTCAGGCGCTTTCGGCCTGGTGGTGGTAGACCTGGGCCGATTGATCAACATGCCCCGCCATGCGCTTTCAGAACTCAAGGGGGCGGTGTTGAAACACCATACCGCAGTCCTTTTTCTTACAAGAAAGTCCGCGCGCTGCGGTTCCCTCGGTTCCCTGATTTCACTGCACGGTGAAGCGCTGCGCATGCCTGCCGGGATAAAAAATACAATCCATGATCAGGGTGATTTCTACTGCACGGTGGAAATCCTGAAAGACAAGATGCGAGGCCCGGGAAGACGCCGCAAGAAAACATGCTCTTCTCCGCCCGGTTTGACGTAACGAGGTTTCGGCATGGTCCGCCTGGCGTGTGTGCTCATCCCGGCATTGCCGCTTCAAATACTATTGCGCCGAAACCCAGGCCTGAAAGACGTTCCCGCCGCGGTTATGGATTCGGACAATCCGAACGACCCCATTTCACATGTAAACGAAATAGCGAAAGCTCTGGGCGTATCCCGTGGAATGAAGTTTTCTTCCGCTCTATCTTTCGCCCGAGGACTCAGAACTGAAGTGGTTTCCCCTGAAGAATGCCTGCGGGAAAACGAAGAGCTTACAGTAGCGTTGCAGCAATATTCCCCGGACGTGGAACCTGTCGCTGAAAACCCGGGCGTTTTCCGGATGAGCCTCTCGGGATTGGACCTGATCTGGCCGCGCATCACCGATTGGGCCTTGGAAGTTTCAGGGATGCTTTCAAAAAAAAGTTTTTTCACGCGGCTGGTTTTGGGGTTCCGCGGTTTCGGGGTTATGGCCCTGGCGCTTGGCGCTCAATTTCCGGGCGACGAATACCGGGGGGGAAATATCCTGATTTGCAAGGATCTAAAAGAAGAGCGGGAACTGCTCCGGCGCATTCCATTCGACCGCCTGGATCCGCCGGCACGCGCGCTTGAAAGCCTGACCCGCCTGGGAGTCAAGACTCTCGGTGATTTCCTCGAACTTCCGGCCACCGGAATACTGAGCCGTTACGGAAAAGACCTCCACCTGCTTCACCGCACCGCGTCTTACGATATCGAGCTTCCCATTCAAGCCTGCATGCACCGAAAACCTTACCTTCAAAGAATCGACCTTGAAGAAAATCCGGAACCCTACATCTCGGGCCTGGTTTTTCTGATCAAGCGGGCGCTTCACCCTCTTTTTGACAGGCTGATCAAAGAAGACCTATCCGCTGCATCCATGACGGTGCGGCTCATACTTGATGACAACGAAAAATCCCGGGTACAAGAGCGCATCCGTCCCGCTGAGCCGACATGCAAAACATCCTTTTTCACCGACCTCGCAAGGCTCAGGCTTGAAAGCAAGGGGTTGTCCGCCGCGGTCCGTTCGCTGGAAGTGGAAGTGGAACCGGTGAAAAGAGCTTATGCGCAACAAGGGCTTTTCGACATTCGTCCCCGCCGGGATTTACACGCCGGCGGTCTCGCGCTCGCCCGCATCAGGGCCGAGTTGGGTGATGACGCCGTTTGCCGCGCCGAACTCAAAACCGCGCACATGCCCGAAGGACGGTTTTCCTGGAAACCCATGGAACGACCGGGCGATTTTTCGCCCGATGTTGAAAATCCAAAAAAATTCCCGCGGAAACCATGCGCCCTTGTCCGGCGTTTTTTCGCCAGGCCCCTGCCGCTTTTTTGCGGACGAAAACCAGCTGAAACCGCTTCCCGTGAGGCGGATGATTTCGAACCTGTTGATCCGCCCGAGTACTTTTATATCCCGCGCATGGAAACACCCTCACCCGATGATTCTGCAACAATCTCGAAAAACCGAAAGACGGCAAAAAGAAAAATACGCAAGCGGGGCGGTCCTTACATCGTATCGGGAGGCTGGTGGCGCTCACCGGTATACAGGGAGTACTGGTTCGTAGAAACCTCCAGCGGAATGCTTCTGTGGATTTACTACGACAGACTCAAAGCGGAATGGTACGCGTGCGGCCTGGTGGAATGACTTTCCGCGATAAATCTCCTGAACACTATCTATTTCAAAAACAAACGCATCCGCCGGCCGGCCGCGGGAGAGTTTCACTTCTCATTTTGAGCATTGAGTAAGCACTATTTTCAAGTCGGGTCTAAAATGGATAGCGGATGATCACCACGCCGCTTCCTCCCCTCGCTCCGTTTTGTCCCCCTCCCGCGGCGCCTCCTCCTCCTCCCAGGCCGTCGGTTCCACTTGTGGGTCCGCCGCTTTGACCGCCCCCTGCGTTTCCTCCCCGGCCGCCGCCACCTGATCCTCCGCTGCTCAAGTCCCCGTGATATCCACCACCGCCTCCTCCTCCTGCATATGTAACCGAACTACCTGAAATGGAAAAAGACCTGCCGGGACCACCATTTCCCCCGGTGTAATATCCAGGCGGATTGTTGCCGTTGCCTCCAGCGCCTCCGCCTCCGCCGGCAGCAAGCCAACTTGATCCGCCGCCGTTTCCTCCCTGGTTTCCCGTTCCTCCGCTCCCGCCGGCATTGTGGTCCCCTTGGCCCGCCCCTCCTCCACCACAGCCGCCCGACCCGCCGTGAATGTTGTTGGAACCTCCCCCCCCTCCTCCACCTTCCGCGGTCAATCCCAATGCTGTTGAATTTCCGCCTTTTGAACCTCTTCCGCCGCCTCCGACCCCTTGCCCACCGCCGCCCACCACGATATCGTGACTCCCCGCGCCTACATCCAACCCGGTGGCGTGCACATAACCACCACCACCGCCTCCGCCGGCGTTATTGGATCCTCCTCCGCCTCCTCCGGCGATTATCAGGACTTCGCATTGTCCGGGATGAATTACGGTGAACACACCGTTGGATTTGAACGTATGTATGCGATAGCCTCCCGAATGAGCAATATCTCCGCCCTCTCCATAAATCCCATGGTGACACCTGCCGTTGATGCAGTTCGCTCCTGCAGCGCACTCCACGCAGCCTTCTCCGCCGGTTCCACACGCGGAAGGGGTGTTTCCATCCATGCAAATGTCGGTGCAGCAACCCTGGCAGTTGTTCGGCCCGCACGGCACGATGCATTCGCCGTTCAGGCATATGGTTCCTCCCATACAGTCCACGCATTCTCCACCTCCTATCCCGCATTCGGAATCCAGATCCCCTTCCCTGCATGTATCTCCATCGCAGCAACCACTGCAATTCGACGGTTCGCAATTTTGATTGATTCCACCGTCAGGGTCAACCGATGGGTCGACGCACGCCCCCTCCCTGCAAATAAGACCTTTTTCCAGGCAGTTTTCGCAGTTTGCTCCTCCGGAACCGCAGGCAATATCTTCAACGCCGTCAAGACAGCCGCCCCCCTTATCACAGCAACCCTCAATGCAGGTATCGTCCAGGCACCATGAGACAGATGCATCAACTCTCTTGCCGGATCCCGGAAAACTAATTCTGCAACTACAATAAAAACCTACAGCAAAGACAAGAATACAGGCCCACAAGGATCCTTTGCGGATCCACGATCCCGACCGTAAACAATTCAAGTTTTTGAACATCAGAAACTCTTCCGGATCCAACAAATGTGCGTGCTAAACTATTAGAATTTTACCTTGCTTGTGTTGCAGGATCAAGCCGAACGCCGAACATCTTGGAATCATTCATCCAGACTTAGGAGAAACGGCTTTTTTTGACACATTCGCGGACCTGCAATAAAAAAAGGTGAGGAATGTTTTCACAGCGAAAACGTCAAGAACAGGAAGGTCATCATGGATACTCAAAACAAGCCGGAGAACAACCGACGCAAAAGAGACAGGCTGATTGAACGCGAGGGAACCTTCAGTCATCATCTGAACTCGAATCGCAGGTTGAAAAACCACGCGCTCCTGGTTGATGATGATCTAAGAGAAACAGCCAATGCGCTCAACGGAATCGAAAGCTTCCTGGTAAAAGCGCTAAACGCCCTGGACAGAGAAGACCTTCAGGCGTGTGAAGTCAGGGACTTGGCCATGGATCGATCTGTGCACAGGGAAATCGAGTATCTCGAAGACACCCTGGGAAGTCTCAAGCGCAGGCTCCACGTGATCGCATCCGCCCTGCATTGATGAATCCCGCCCGTTTGGGGGTCTGAGTTCATTTTTCGGCGATAATGAGTTTCACGATCTTTTCAAACAGCTCCCCCGGAAGCGAGAATTGAACATACACGTATTTTCCCTCGGAATGTACATGTAAAAGTCGAACCAGTTCTTCCATTCCCGATTTTACGATCCACCCCGATTTAAAAAAAGTCCCGGCCCATCTGCCAAGACCGGCGACCAGTTTTTCGGCATGTTCCTTGTCGGGCGCTCTGAATACGGCCGCAACCCCCAGCCATCTTCCCAGCGAGACTCGAACCCCAAAGGAATCAAATCGGACTTCCGTGCCCAACTCCTTGGAAAACCGATTGGAGAGTTCATGAGGTACAACTGCAACGGCCGCAAGGGCGGGCGCACGGTTCCCCATTGTTTCCGACAACAGCATCCTCCAGATGTACATCATGTCTTCGTTTTCGGTAACACTCTCTTCAGGAAAACCCTGCATGAGGTCCACCAGTCGACGAACCCAGACGCCGGTTGAAGATGCAGCGGTATTTTCATCCGGGAAACCTATACACATACGCCCCACTTCCATCAAAGCTGTTTCCCGGTAGCGCGTACGTTTCAAGGTTCCCATTTCTTCCATAATCCGACCCATGGATTCCATCAAGGAGGGTTTTATCCCCTTCCCTTTCAACAGGAGATTCATGGACCGCTCCGACCCGCTGAGAGGAGCTGAAATCAATATCACGTCAAGATCGCGCCAAGGATCCAAGCCGTGAACCTCCCGGAAACGTGCGACCAGCTTTTGCAATGTTTTTTCATTTTTTTGCATGATGTTGCGAGCGGGAGGCCAGCGTCTGATTCTTGCCATGTCTCCCCAAACAATTAAATCATCGCCTGAAGGAAGAATTTTCAGCTCAAGGGGAATTCGTCCCTCGTCCCCAAGAGCGGGCGGTGGTTTCAACTTGGCGGTTTTGGAGGCGCAACAAATCGTGAAAAGTGCAGTTAAAAGCAAACTCATCGCCGAACATGTTTTCAAGTTGCAAGGTAAGAGCATAAACCTCGGGCGCTCCATGAACGTGTGTCCGCAAATGTTCCACCGGATCCGGCAGTTACTCCGTCGAAGCATGTATTATGTCGACTCTACTTCCATTCGCTTCTTGACTCAATCTTTGTGTGGTTTTTAATACTTGATCGATGGAACCCGGGGACCGCATAATCACGGTCTAAAAGAAAGCGTCCTTTCAGGACAAAACGTTGACATGGGAAATGACTAACACGCAAACCACGGAGTCTTTCATGCAGGAACTCGGCAGTCATTTACCGGATGAACGGAGCGCGGACGAACAACCGGAACTTTCACGAGAATTACTCGAAGAGGCGGGCAATCATTCGGCCTCGGTCAGAAAAGAAATCGCCAAGCATTACGTGGGCTCGTCCGAGACAATGGACAATCTACTCACCGCGCTTCTGGCCGGGGGTCATATATTGATGGAAGGCGTTCCCGGGGTGGCCAAGACCACTCTCGTGAAAACCCTCAGCCGGGTTCTGGGTTGTGAATTCGGAAGAATCCAGTTCACTCCGGACCTACTGCCTGCGGATATAACCGGAACACACATATTGGATATCCGCGACAACACGTTCATCCTTCACAAGGGTCCGATATTTGCGTCCATAATTTTGGCGGACGAAATCAACCGCGCGCCCGCGAAAACTCAATCCGCTCTTCTGGAAGCCATGCAGGA
>SLPX01000267.1 GCA_007131745.1 Myxococcales bacterium | reverse complement strand
TTGGGGGCTGTGGCGGTGGGCGTGGCGGTGGTGGTGGCAGGAGTTTCGGTGAGTCGGTGGTTCGGAATTTTAGCGGTTGAAGAATTGTTTGAAGTCATCCAAAAATTTTCCTTTACGAAAGCGCCGGGAAATGACATATATTCCCGGCTGTTGTCGACCGGAGTTCCGGGCGGGATTCCCGGATGTTGATTTAAGCATCCAGGTGGTTCCTTTGGGAAGCGCTCCGGCCGGTGTAATGTAACAAAACTTGAGGTTAGTGTTCAAGAGAGGGAGTGCGTGCGATGTATGCAATCAAAGTTTTTTCAGCAACCAAGGCTAGAGAACGTCAGGCTCTGGGAGATGTGGTGACGAAGTGGATCAGGGAGAATCCGGAAAACGAGATATTCCGCAAGGAAGTCACCCAAAGTTCGGACAGAGAGTTTCATTGTCTCACCATAACACTGTTCTACAGAACAAGTTAAACACACTCACATAGACGGCCGATTCATTCCGCCATACTGCGTTTCTCACTGCGCTGCCTGCTCACGTACATCAAAGTACGCTGCGCGGGCTGCTCGTTCGAGCCTTGCCTGGCGGCCGCCTCGGCGTCTCTGTGAGCGTGTTGGGGAAGGATTGCATAGACGGCCGATCCATTCCGCCATACTGCTGCGCTAACTACGGTGCGCCGGGCCCCTCGTTCGAGCCTTGGCTGGCGGGGGTTCTTTGTGAGCGTTTTGGTGGAGGCGCAGCAAACCGGGGTTGAGAAAACGGGTTCACCGTGTTTCAGGAGCGGTTGTTCTAAGCGGGTGGATTTTTGTCGGCTTTGTCGACTTTGTCGGTCTTTTCGTTCTTTTTCGGGACACGGCCGTTTTTGTCTGCTTTGTCGGATTTGTCGGATTTGTCGGATTTGTTGTCCGGGTCAATTCCTTCCATGGTGCATTTTCCATCCAGTAGAACTCCGCGTTCAACCTGGATTTCGGGCGTGGACACGTTTCCCTTCACCTTGGCGGGGGCTCGGATTTCGACCGATTCGGTTGCGCTGAGGTTGCCGGAGAATTTTCCCTCGATGAGGCATGTGCGGACGTTGACTTCTCCGTGTACGTCCGCGGTGGGGCCGAGGGCGAGTGTTCCGCGGCTTTGGATTTCGCCCTTGAAGCGGCCGTCTATGCGCAGAACTCCTTCAAAGCGGAGGATTCCCTCGAATTCGCTGTCTTGACCCAGAAGGGTGGTAATTTCGTTTGACACTGTAGCCTCCCCGGAACATCCCTGCGGGAATGATTGTATGTTCGTTGTTTCTTTTGTTTGCAGTCTTTTTTCGTTTTGTATTCGCTTAGTGCGTTTGTTTTTTGTCGCTCTTAAAACAGCGATTCAAACAGCGATTCACCTTCGTTCCAGTTTCACTTCTATGGTTCTCTTTTCTCCTGCTTTTACCGAAAAGCTTCTATGCACGGGTGTATATCCCGGTTTTGATATGTACAATGAATGATTTTCGTGAACAGAGAGATTTTTGATCACCACGTCCGGAGTCAGGCCGGGCTGGGGTTCTCCGTTGCATTCCACGTGAGCGCCGGGCGGATGGGTTACCACTCTTACCTTGCCTGTTGTGGGACGCTCTCTCATGGGCAGGAAAACGAAGACTATGGCTGCAAGACCTCCCACGAGGATGAGTAAACCCAACACGGCGATTGCGACGTTGCGGTTCCTTGCGCGGGCTTGGATAAACGCCATATGCTCGTCGGACATCAAGTCATCATAATCCTCTCCAAAGCTTGCATGTTCGGAGCCGCTTGCAAAATGTTGATTCCGGATGCCCAATTGTTGAGCTTGTTGCTGAGCGTATTGCTGAGCTTGTTGCTGAGCGTATTGCTGAGCTTGTTGCTGAGCGTATTGCTGAGCTTGTTGCTGAGCTTGTTGCTGAGCTTGAGGGTGCATTGGGTGCAGCGCCGGGGGGTGTGGCGGGGGCGGGGGCACCATGTCTGATCCGGCTTGCTGCATTCTGGACCTGAAATCCACGGTTTCGGCTTCCCATTCATCTGCAGCGCTCATCGGTTGCCTGGACGGATGAGGGGTCTGCCTGGGAATGGTCGGTTGTTCGGTTTCGAACGTACCGGACGGATCGGGCGAATAGGGATGCCGTGGTAGCGAATCGGGTTTTACCAAAGTGGGTTCATCTTCGTCCATGGTGCCCCATTCGGGACTATTGCTCGTTTCGCTCCCTTTGAAGTACGGGAGTGATTGAGGGAAAGACGGAAGAGGAGGAGGTAAACCTCTCTGCGAACCGCCCGTCAAGGGTAGGGCCGGGTCGCCGTCCACCGTGTTTTGAAAAGACGGTGGACCTGAAATAAACGTTTCTTCCTCGTCAGCGAAACAATCTTCAGAGGGAAAACTGAAAGCAGGGGGATGAGCAAGGTGTTGGCTGTTTTCACCGGAAAAAATTATGCTGTGTTTTGTGAGCGATGAAAAAGCTTCGCGATCAATAATAATGTTCGAGGCGCGGGGAAGAGTCTTGGCGTCGGAGTCCTTGATCAGGGTTTGCCCATTTGTAGCGTAATTAACCAGGGATTGCAGCTTTTGAACGTTGAACCCGGGGGAGTAGCGGTACAAAAAGGTGTGCAATGCTTGCTGGAACTCGTGGGCCGAACTCCACCGATCGTTGGGATCTTTCGCCACGGCCTTCATGACGACCGCTTCCAGCTCATGGGGCACGTCGGGTCTCTTCTTTCTGAGAGGAGGAATGTCGGCCCTGCGGACCAGGTCAAGGAGGACGGCTACGTCTTCTTCAAGGTGAAGCATCTGGCCGGCCAGGATTTCGTACAAAACGACACCCGTGGAAAAAATATCGGTCCTTGCGTCCAGGGGTTCACCCCAAGCTTGTTCGGGCGACATGTAATAGTACTTGCCCTTGATGACTCCGACCGCGGTCTGGCGGGCGCGCAGCGCTGCCTTGGCGATGCCGAAATCCACGACCTTAACCTCGCCCGAACGGGAGATCATGATGTTTTGTGGGCTTATGTCCCTGTGGATGATGTTGAGCGGGCTTCCCAACTGGTCACGGCAACGGTGGGCGTAGTCGAGGCCCGCGGTTACTTCGTGGATGATGTACGCGGCGACGTCAAAGGGCATCTGGCGGCCTTGCTCGGTGATCCGCCGCATGATGCGGTATATGTCCGGGCCGTCTATGAACTCCATTGCAATGTAGTAAATGTCTCCGATGCGGCCGAGATCGAAAATCTGCCCGATGTTGACGTGGTTCAGGAACACGGTGATTTTGGCTTCTTCCACCAACATCCTGACAAAGTGGGCATCAGAGGAGAAGTTGGAATGGATCATCTTCAGGGCCACGTACTTCTCGAAGCCTGAAAACCCCTCTGATTTTGCAAGGTAGATCTCAGCCATTCCGCCTATCGCGATCTGCTTGATAAGCCGATAAGGGCCGAAATTTTCTCCCTCTCGCTTCACTGCTTTTTCGCTCTCTCCTGTTGTGCGCCTGTTCCGGCAAGACCCCCGCCTTGCCGGCTCAACACCTTCATTTTTTGGGGCTGCACGACCTTAAGGCCTGATTTTGCGGCCCGACCTTACGGCCCCACCTTACGGCTGTACACTTTTACGGATCCTCCCCCCGGGTGGACAAACACCCCGAGGTTGGCCGGCCCCCGGCCGCTGTTTTTTTCAAGGCGTTTGAATATAGCCACGGCCTCGGTGGCCATTCCGGGAGCTATGTTGTTTACGTATTCATCAGCCTTGTTGGCTACCAGGTACAGCCCAAGACCGGCTCCCGAAGTCTTGGTGTCGATCTGGTCGGCCCTTCTGACACATTTTATCAAGTACTCCGTGACCCGCTTCTTGTCGAGGGATCCGAACCGGTCTCTCACAGACAAAATGAAACGGTCTCCGGAGACCGCGTAGCGTAGAGACACCGGTCGGGGAGTCGCCATGTCGAGACGCTTCTTGGGCTCCACCTCCGCGAACAGGAACTCTCCGTTCTTGTCCACCGGGGCGTTGTACAGAGCGTTCATCAGGAGTTCTTCGCATACCTGTGCAATCTGTTGCCTCTGCACGGTCCTGAACCGGGCTTTCCCCGCGTACTCCACCATGCGGTCAATCGCCGAAGATCTTCCTCTGTAATCCTCCAACCTCAGGTATTTGACGGTGTCGCCTCTTTCCAGGTATTTCTCGATCCCGAATATGTCGCCCGAGATGAGTTTTTCACAGAGTACGGACAATCTTTTTCGCCAGAGTGCGTCCGTTTTCATGACGTGGTTACAGTTTTTCCTGGAGAAGAAATCTATCCTGGTCTCGAGAGAACAGTTCTCGTCAAGCAGAACAACAACCTGGGTGCGACGCTTCACTTTCTCGAGTAATGCATCGAATTCCCCGAGGTCTCCGGAGGAATCATACAGGATGAGATCATAAGGCAGTTTTGCTGCAGGAAGAAACGACGTCCCGAGCATCAACCTGGGATTCAGCCCCAGCGCTTGAACGGTATCACCGATCTCATGGAGTCTTGTTTTATCGCCTGCAACTGCAAGAGCATTGATTTCTACGTTCATGGTAATGGCCACAACACTAGATAATTATGGGTAAAAGTCAAGGAATGGGGGCTCAGGAACCATCCCGGCGACACCTTTCGAGGGCATCCCGGGTTGTGGGCGACAAGTAAAACCCATCCATGTCTTCGTTGCAAAGAGCTTCAAGAAGGTGATCCAGGCGTTCCTGAGGTGTCGACCGCCGATCGATGATGAGCCTCTTTTCTCCTTTGACCATGCAGAGCCCGCCTTTCCCCGAGCAGAGCCCCGTCATTTTCTCGTACGAAAGCTTGATCGAGGCTTTTTCAGCGGCCAACTCAAGTTCTTCCAACATACGGTGTATCTTGCTGCTGCTCATTGGGGATACCTGCGACTAACTATTCCTCTTGATCGGATGATTTGTCGAGATCCAAAATCTGGGTGCTTCCGACATAGGTCTTTGTTTCGTACCGTGTGATTTTGCCTATTTTCTTGACGATTTCCGCCATTCTCTCCGCTTCGGAGATGATGGTTTCTACGGCCCTTCGGTTGGGACTGTTTTCTTCGATCCGGCGATCCAGGATTTCAGCATAACCCATGATGGATGTGAGCGGCTGGTTCAATTCGTGCGCGGTTGTGCCCGCCAGTTCGGCCACAAGAGCCTGTTTCTGCGTATTCAAGTACTGGTCCTGGATTTCCTGGTAACGACGTTCCATACGCATTCTTTCTCTCAGGTCGGTCATGATGGCCACAACACCCACGGCCTGATCCTCGTCGTAGATCAAGGACGCGGTGAGTTGGACCGGCACCCGCTCGCCGTCGCGGGCAAGGACTTCCACCCGGATGGGCTCCAGGCGGCCCAGGCCGCCCCTTTGAGGGCTGTGTAGAGTCTGCATTACATTTGTGCCCTCTTTTCCAGGGAAAAGTTCACTGAGCTGAACGTTTTGTACCACGTTTTCCGCGGCGTAGCCGAACAATCTTTCCGCCCCCGCGTTAAACAGCGTCAGGAGCCCCTCGTTGTCCGAGCATACAATGGCGTCCACGGTTGACTGAATGATGCGCTCAAAGAACTCCTTTGTTTTCAGAAGTTCCTGCTCAACCACCCGAGTCTCGGTTATGTCACGGAATGTAAGGGCCACGAGCGGGTCATCCCCCGAAATTTGAGCGACCGCCATGTTGACGCATATCAAGTCCCCGGATGTGGTTTCCAAATCCACGTCGAAACTCTTCAGAGATTCTCCGGCCTGGGTTCTTTTGAGTATCTCCAGGAAACCGTTTCGATGAGGCTGGGCCACCACTTCCAGGATCCTGCGTCCCACGAGCCAGTCACTCGAATAGCCGGTCAACACCTCGGCTTCGTGGTTCAGGAACACGACTTTTCCATTAGCGTCCACGATGAAAGCGCCTCCCGACAAGCTTTCGAAAAACTCCTTGTACCGAAGCAACATGTCGGTTCCCATGGACCTGGCGGGCGTGTTGGGCCGCATCCGGTGAGTCTGCTCCTTCATCCTGCTCAACAAAGGATTGTCCCGCAGAGCAAGGGCGAATACGTGCGCAAAGCAAGTAAAACGACATTGCCAATCGCTTTCGGAAGGCGGGCTGGATTGAGTGTCTTCTCCTGTGACCAGGATGCCGTTCAGACGCTTGCCAAGGGAAAACTTATGCCGGGACATGCAGGATATTCGGGGCAGGTGCAGCACAGCCGCTAAAAGCTCATAAGTGGGGTCGTTCTTGTCGATCGCTTTATGAACATAGTCTTCTTCATGTAAACTCGCGGAGGAAGCGAGAAGCGCGGGATCCAGCACCACCGGGGAAAGCCCGGGCTTCAAGTTGTTGGTCACCAAGTAACCCGTCCCGGAGTCGACACCCAGGACAAGAACGGCTGTAAGGGGGCAGTTCAAGACATCAGCCGCGGTAACCGCGACCCGGCCCAAGGCCGTCAGGACATTCTTTTCGTCCGCCAGCACCTCCAGGGACGCCCCGAAGTTTTGGAGAACTTGCTCTTTGCCTGAAGATATCATGCTTCAACTCCTCGAACTCTTTTTGTCCCGAGCATTTGCGGCAGGCGGCTTCAGCCTTCGGGCCGCGACCGCTTCACCGAGCACCTGCCTCAACGGGACTCCCGATTTACCGGCGACGTTCCTGCAACTCTCGAACTCCGGAGAAACAGTGATCTCCACACCGTCCATGGACGCCACCATAACCTCCACCATACCCCAACGGGTTTCAACTATCTCCCGTTTTCTGGGGATTCGTTTTCTTCGGACCGGGTTCCACCGCACCCCGAAGGTGGAGGATTCCTCGAAAAACATTTTCAAAAAAGCATTTCTGTCGGAATCGCGGACAAGGGCGTTGAGCACCATGCCGGGCCGACCTTTTTTCATTGTAACCGGAGTGATCCACGCGTCCAGAGCGCCAGTTTCGATGAGCTTTGCCACGAGGTGGGCCGCCAGTTCCGGGCTGGAATCGTCAAGGTTGGCCCTCATTTCCACCAGGGTCTCTTCACCGGTCGAGCTGGTACGAGTTCTTTCCGCGGTGGTTTCCGCTGTGGATTCCGAAAGCCCGCCCAGCACGGCCCTTACAACATTCGGGCGATCATCCAGGTCTGCAAAACCTGCGCCGTAACCTATTGCAGCCACTCTCATCGACGGCATGTTGCGGAAGCAATGAACCAGGTGCGTGATAAGAGCCGCTCCGGTGGGCGTGGTAAGTTCGAGGTTGATCGAAGGCTCCCCGCAGACTTCGACTCCCCGCAGGAGTTCCAGGGTTGCCGGCGCGGGAACCGGCAACTTGCCGTGCTGCGTTTGAACCGTGCCGCCGCCGACTGCAGGCGCTGTGGCAGTGATGATTGTCGGGCTCAGCCACTCGACCGCGGCCAGCACCCCTACTATGTCTATTAGGGTGTCGGCCGCTCCGATTTCGTGAAAATGGACTTTTTCCGGAGAAACCCCGTGAATAGCGCCTTCGGCCGCGGCCAGGCGATCCAGCACTTCGCAGGCACGTTTTTTCAGGCCGGGACTGAGATCGGAACGATCCACGACAGAACGCCCCTGAGCATAAGTTTTCCACTTCAACCCGGTCTGTTCGGCGCCATCCGTCAACTGCAACGACTTCGACCCGATTCCTCCCTTCGAGACCCTTTTCAGGGTGAACGGTTTTTCCTTGAAACCGAGCGCACGCAACCCTTCTTCGACCATTTTTTCATCCACTCCCGCGTCCAGCAGGGCGGCCAGGAGCATGTCGCCCGCCGCGCCCGAATGAAGATCAAAGTGCAGTGTGTGTACCGTTTCAGGGTTCAACCCGGTTTCCGCGCGTTTTTTTTCGTCATCCGCCATGATCGGTTTCCCGGTTTCTCTTTCGGTTTATCAATGCCGCGGCATAACCGGCGCCGAAGCCGTTGTCGATGTTGGTCACGGTCACCCCCGAAGCGCAGGAGTTCAGCATCGTCAAAAGGGCCGAGAGGCCGAAAAACGATGCTCCGTATCCCACGCTCGTGGGAACCGCTATCACGGGGCGCGCCACCATGCCGCCCACTACCGAGGCCAGTGCACCTTCCATGCCGGCCACTACGACGATGACGGTTGAATTGTCCAGGAGAGAGCGCTTCGAAAGTATCCTGTGTATGCCGGCGACCCCCACGTCGGCCACGAGGTCCACCCGGTTTCCCATCAATTCTGCGGTCAGAGCGGCTTCCCGAGCAACCGGAAGATCCGAAGTCCCCGCGCACACCACCGCTATCCTGCCGATTCCCAAGTCTTCCCATGGGCGCTGCACAAGGGTGAGCGCGCGAGCTTCATCGTGATGGACGACCCCCTCCACGGTTCGGGCGATTCTTGCTCCCGTGTCGTCGTCAACCCTCGTGACCAGGATGTTTCCCCCTCCCTTGCGTAGTTCCTCGAGTATGCCGGTTATCTGCGGGATAGTCTTCCCCGGGCCAAACACGACTTCCGGAAAACCATGACGCAACTGTCTCTGGTGGTCCACTGTAGCGTAGCCGATGTCCGAATAAGGCAGCACTTCAAGAGTTTCTGCAGCCTCTTCGATGGAGGTATCTCCTGTTTTCACGGCGCGCAGCAATTCTATGAGCGCTTCTTTTTCCATTGGGGTCAGGTCCTCCCGGTCCGTGGTGATGAGTTTCGTCGTCACCCGGCTTCTATCAACGAGTGGTCGCTTGCCAAACCGCCCGTCCACAAACTTTAGTTGATGCCGATATCAAAGGGCATGAATGTCACAGCGCGCTCGCGTGCGCACAACTTGAGACCAAGCAACATTCGTCGAAATCTTCCCACGAGCGCGGGATCTCCCAATAGCGGTCCCGCGCGCATGAAAACACCGGCTTCCGGCAACCCTTTGCTTATCGCTGTCGTGACCCCGTCCGGGCTCAGGCTGCTTTGCAAAAGCTCCAGCCACGATTTGGGCCTCGGATAAACCGCTGTTTTAGCGTCGACCGGAAGGTTTCCCGCCCTGCGCGCCTCCGCCACGGCGGCAAAAAGACCGCCCAATTCATCGACCAGGCCGAGTTCATTCGCCTTTCGCCCGGTCCACACCCGCCCCTCGGCCGCTCGCCTTACCCTTGCCCGTTCCATCTTTCTGCCTTCCGCTACCCTGGCAAGGAACTTGTCGTACACAGCGTTCATGTACTTTTCCACAACGGCTTTTTCCTCGGGTGAAAACGTTCTGTCCGGAGCGAAGATGTCCGCTCGTTCACCCCGTGTTATGACCTGTCTTTTCAAGCCGATTTTTTCAAACAGCCCGCCCGTGGTGATCTTTCCACCCATCACACCGATGGAACCGGTGAGGGTCATCGGTTGAGCGAAAACCTTCGTCCCGGCCGACGCCATGTAGTAGCCCCCGGAGGCTGCAACATCACCCATTGACACGATGACCGGCTTTCGGCCTGCGAGCCGTTTTACGGCCTGCCAGATGATGTCGGATGCAAGCGCGGATCCTCCCGGGCTGTCCACCCTGATTACAACCGCTTTTACATCATCGTTCGTTCCCAACTCATCCAAGGTTTTTTCCATCTCGTGCGAGGCAATAACTTCCTCGGTGGAAAACGCTCCGGACCTTCGGCCCCCATACACAATGGTGCCGACCGCGTACACGATCGCCACGTGGGGTTCATCGGGAGGCCTGCCGGTAGTTTCGGGTTGAAGAATATCCAAGAGGTCGCTCCATGAACCCGCCCTCTTCTTCTTCCCGTAATTCCAATGGATCCGGTTGCCTTCGGCCATCTCCCGGACTGATTCGCGGAAATCGGTTCCGCTGTCTATGAGCTTCGCCCTCCGGGCGTCGTCCGCGCTGTGAGGCGCTGTGTCGATGAGTTTTTTCACCGTTTTTTCGTCCAGGTTTCTGGACCTCGATATTTTCCCCGTCAACTCGCTGAAAAACCCGTCGAGCAAACTGGAAAGGGACGTCCTGAGATCCTGGGACATCTCCTCGCGCGTCAAGGGTTCCGCTGCGCCCTTGTAGCGTCCCACCTGGGACATGTCCGCTTGCAACCCCAGCTTGTCCATCAGGCCTTTCAAAAAAACGACCTCGCTTTTCAACCCGATGAGCCAAAGCACCGACCCGGGGGATACCTGGATGACATCCGCGGCGAGGGCCAGGAAATACGTCAGGTTGTTGGGGTCATCAAGATGGACAACCACCTTTTTGCCGCTTCGCTTGATGCGATCCAGGGCGGCGGAGAGTTCCTCCGCCTGCGCCCAACCGGTGGCAAAAGAACCCACGCGCAACACAACCGTGCCTATGTTCGAATCCCTTGCAGCTTTTTGAAGACGATCCAAGAAGCTTCGCAGGGTGATCACTCTCGGCCCGAAAATGTCGCCCAAGCTCTTTTCCTCTACCATGTTCCCGGTGAGGTTCAAAACAGCGACGTCGTTTCCGGTTCCTTCAGGAGCCTTTTGATCGGTTCGAGATGTTTGTCCCGCGGTTCCCCCGCACGAAAACAGAGGGGTTAAAAGCGCAGCGATGACCACGCAGACAAACGCGTTCATCTTCAGGTTCATGATTTCTCCTGTGTTCCGCCGGTGGATTCGGTCTGATCCTGGATGGACGCTCCTTCATCGGATTCTCCTGATTCGGATTCTTTCGAACCGGAAGGACGAGGTTTTTCAGCGGGGGAATCATCTTCGGAAGGACGAACCGTTTTCGGTTCAACGTCGGGTTTCTTTTCCTTGGGAGGCGGAACCACTATCGTACCGGGTTCGTCAACTCCCGTCTCTCCGTCATCAGGGTCTTCGTCCGGAGGCTGCGTGGTGTCATCGGGTTGTTCCCGTTTTACGCGGTCTTCGAGTTCCCTTATGTTCCTGTGCGCCAACCCGCTTCTTCGGCCGCCTGGATGATGTTTCAGGTACCGCCTGTAGTACTCGAGCGCCCTGTTCCAGTTCATCTCCTTTTTAAAGATCTCGGCCATCCCGATCAGCGCCTCGCCATGACCGGGGCTTCTTGAAAGCGCTCGTTGGAAAACGCTCCTGGCCTGCGACATGTTTCCACGGTCAAGGTAACAATACGCCAACCCCGTAAGAGCCTCGACTCCCGACGGACGCTGCTCAAGCGCCTGATTGTACGCGCGCACGGCATCGTCCACCCGCCCGATCTCCGAGAAACGATCCCCTTGCCGGACCAGGCTGTCATAGTCTCCGACAAAGGGTTTCGGCCCGGCGGGCTCGCCTTCTGTTTCTTTCGGCTTTTCCACATCTTCTTCGCCGGATTCAGAGGCCTTTTCGTCGCCGGGCTTGTCCTTGCCGACTTCCGGGTCGGCCTCCGCTGTTTCTATTTCTTCCACCTTGACTTCGGCTGCCTGGATCCGCTGGAGGAGCTGTTCGGCTCTCTCGTGGTTCTTGTTGGCAGCCAAAATGTTTTGAATCTGGGTGCGCGCCCGGTCCGCGTCTTTCATTTCGACCGCAACCACCGCAAGCGCATAGTGAGCGCGAAAAAGCATCTTCGTGCTTTGCTTTCCGTGGATGGCAACCGCTTGATTAAGAATCCGCTCGGCATCCAGCAGCTTTTCTTGAGAAAACAGCAAAACCCCTTTTACGAAAAGAGTTTCCGGATCGTTTCCCTTCTCCTCCAACGCTGCATCCAGGTATTTTTCCACCTCCACGGAGGGTCTTTTCGCTGCAACCAGGGCCAAGGCCATGGCCCTGTTGGTCGCCAATCCCTTTCTTGCTTCGTATGCTTCGCGCGCGATCTCAAGAGCCTTGTTCGCCCCGATGGTCGCAAGGGCCCTTGTTTCCGACGCCTTTCGTCTCAATTCAGCCGCTTCCGGGTTCAAGGAAATTCCGCCCACGGGAGGAACCGGCGCTTTATCGGTTTTTCCTTCTTTTCCGGATTCCTCAACAACACGCGCTATTTTTCGGGCGGTCTCTTCATCCATTCGATCCGCGGTCCGATCCAGTGCATCGGCCTCCCATCCGAGATAGAGAGCCCTCAGGGCCTCCACCTCCGCTTGCCCGGCCCGCGCATCCGCGGATTTCCGCTCTTCGAAAAGATTCCCAAAAATCTTCTCGGCTTCTCTCATGGATTCATCCGTGTCTTCCAAAAGCAACGACCTTGCACGGCTGTAAAGGTCCGTAGAAGTGTCTTCATCCCCGGCCAGCAGATCCACTATCTTGTCCCATTTCCATATGCCGATTACCGCCACGAGTCCCACAACCGCTCCGATTACCACCACGGCGGCTACCTTGAGAGCTCCCGAGCCGGGGCTTTTCAGAGCCTCTTTCTCCTCGATAGAGATCCGGGCCGTGGGTTCCAATGCCTTGGCAACGCGAAGACCTTCCTTTTCCCAGGCCGCGGTGCGGCCGTTTTCACTGGCCACCCGGCCCATCTTGTCGCCCATCTCGAAAGGCCCGTCGTCGGCCGCGCTGTATACGCCGCTTCCCATTTCGTATGCTTCGGAGTCTTCCCTCTTCTTTATTTCAGCGGTGGGAATATCCTCGCCGGAGTCGTCCGGCTCACTGTCTTGCTGAATCTCTCTTTCGACTGCTTCTTCAACCTTTTTCGCCGATTCGGCCGCTTGCGGGGGCACTGTGGGCGCCAGCGCCAAATCTTCATCCCGCTGTTTTTTCTCAACCTCGGCCTTGGCCATTATTTCGTTTCGGGTGCTCTCTCTCAGCTCCTTGGCTTTTACGCGGCGCGCTTGCCTGGCCTGATCTACGACCGTGAAAAAAGATTTCAACTCTTCGATCGCGCCCAGCTTTTCCCAAGCCCTGCCGCTCTTGGAAATCTCATCCTCCCGGTCCACTTTTTCTTCAACGATCCATTGCTGAAGCGTCGTCAATTCCTTGAACTGAAAGATTTCCCCCGAGGTTCTCCGGATAAGCCAGCGCTTGGGCGTCGGAGGAGCCTCTTTTTTATCCTTGCCGGATGGTTTCTCCGGGGGCTTCCCGGAACCGCCGAGTCCGGCTTCCGGCGGTGGAACAATCCCGGTGATGGTTTTCTTTTTCACCCGGAACAAGTGCCCGCACTGGGTGCACTTGACGGTAACACCCTTACCGGTCACCCGTTTGTCTTCAAGCTCGTATTCCGTTTTACATTTTTCGCAACGAACATCCATAATTCAACCTTTTAAAAACGAACCATCCAACACCGAAAAACCTTTTCACTCTCTTCGGACTCTCTCTGTTGACGACTCGATTCTGAACCTATACCCGGATTCACGAGTTTTATTCCATGGTTTCTTTTCCAAAAACTTTTACGGTCCAAGATACCACATTTAGTCCTCGACCGATCAAGATGAAAGCTTGACAGGCAAGATGTCCCACGTCACAAATCTCATGTCAATTACCGGGTCGAGATCATCGCAAGTGGAAAAAGATCCTGGATTTGGCGATTTTCGTGGAAATTTGAGCGGTTCTTGCCGGTTATGGTGTTGAACGAGCGAGCGGAAGGTGAGCGCGTAGAAGTTGAAAGGGACGTTATGATTGGTTTCGGCCCAAACATGAAGATATTTTGCAGACTTGCCCCGGCCGCGAAACACAGTGGTTCATGGATGGTGGTTCCGGTTTTTTTAGCGTTCCTTTGGGCCCTGCCCGGTTGCAGCGGCCGAAAAACCGATTCAGGAGAACCCGGGGATGAACCGACCGGGATAGGGATCGTTGATCCGGATGATGCTGTGTCCCCGCTTTTACTCGGTTTTGAAGAAAGAGAACAAGAAAGCTCTTTTCCCGAATCATTTCGGATGCAGGGTGAAAGCAGAATGACGATGTCGTTCGGCCGCGGCGAAAAGAAAACCCTTGATGAACAATTCCTGATCGAAACAGGTCCGCAAGGCGTTGTTCACGCCAAGCTGGAGAACTCTCGCGAGTACGGATGGGAAGTCTACTGGCGGGACGATGTCTTGTATCACCGCAACAGGTATATGCCCCTCCAAAAGAGAGCGTCGCCCCGAGGCGAAGCAGTGGATGGGGCGGAAAAAATATGGAACATATTTCCTGCTTATTGGAGGCTCCTGGCCGGCTTCATCAAAATAGAACCGGGCGGCGAAGAAACGCATAGGGACAGACCCGCCCGGCGGTTTGAAATGAAACTCAGGGAAAAGCCTTTGGCGTGGGGATTTGCCGGCGGAGTCGACGGCCCGAGGTGGCGAAAGACAGTGAACGTGTCACGGCTAAATGGCTTTTTCCATCTCGACGACGAAACTGCAATGCCGGTAACCCTGGAATTCGAAGCGGAGTATACTTTCAATACCGCCGACGGCGAAAAGGTCTCGGCCGGGATTTCATACAAGCACGAGATCGAGATTCCTTCGGATCCTTTGATCATAGAAATTCCCGAAGCAGTTGAAGCTCCCGTCCGAAAGCGTGAAAGTCTGGATCGCCGCGCTCTGCTCGGAAGGCTTCCACGTCCCGGGTGGCATCGAGGGGGCGGTCCGGTCCGCTCGTGGCAGCAAAAGCAAAAAACACCTGCGCGAAAACCCGTCAAAAAAAAGATTAAAGCCGAATAAAACACGGAATCCAAACCCGGGACCACAACCCGGATCCGAAAACAGGATCCGAAAAACGGATCCGGAAACAGGATCCGAAAAACGGATCCGAAAACAGGATCCGAATACCGGATCCATCGCACGCGAACCACGTAGTTCCTGGGGATCCACCGGCAAATCCGTCTTTCACCGGCAACAAGATCAGCCAGTGGATGGTCCACCGGTGGGGACTTCTTTCCCCCCCCTTTAGGCACGGCGGTATTTTTCCCTTTTTTATCAAGTAGTTGAAGGTCGCCTTCAGCAAGACAAAAAGCGGCATGGATATTGCTTGTTATATAAAACTGATTGAGTCACCTGTTTTGCAAACGGGCAAATCAGGAATCGCCGTTTTCGGCGGGAAAGATTTTTTGGAAGATTTTTTCAAACGGACTTTGGAGGAAGATATGCAATCGAAAAAAGTTTTTAGTTCTCTGTTGTGCGGATTGACGGTGTGGATTTGTGTGCAACTGCAACATGCACACGCATCCGAGGATTGTTTCACATCGCAAGCGCTCATAGTGCTGGACAAATCTTCCAGCATGACCAACACCGGCGCGAGCGGCGACACATTGTGGGTCGAGGCCGTGGACTCGGTAAATTTCATGACCTCAAACTACCAAGAGGCTATTGATTTCGGGCTAATGATTTTTCCCTATCCGAACCAGTGTTCCCCGGGGCAGGTTGTGGTCGAGATGGGTCCGAACAATTCGGCCGCGATCAGCTCTGAAATGCAGGATCCGCCGCCTACATCGGGCAACTGGACCCCCATGGCGCAGAGTTTGGACGCAGCAGCGGATCACACTCCCCTGCACGTGGATTACAGGCCCAGCTTCGTGATCCTGATAACGGACGGATGGCAGTGGTGCTCTCCTTACGATCCGGCCACCAGGTTTCTCCCGGTGGAATCAGTTGAAAACCTTGCCGCTCTGGGCATCCCGGTTTACGTGGTGGGATTCACCCAGTCGGTCGACGCCTTGACCCTGAACCGTATGGCGGTCGCGGGCGGCACCGCGCACGTCGGATGCGATGTTACCGCCACTGAACCCAATGATCCTAACAACTGCTACTTCCAGGCCGATGATTACTTCGGTCTTGCCGACGCTCTGGAAACGATTGCTCTTGAGGTAGTGCACGAACGGCCCTGCGGCTCCAGCGTGGGTGAATGTGAAGAAGGGATCCAGACCTGCCGCAACGGCAAATGGGGTGAATGCGTGGGCGAAGTCGGTCCGACCGAAGAGGTATGTGACGGCCGGGACAACAACTGCAACGGGATCACCGATGAAGGATGCGACTGCATGCCCGGTGAAACCCGGCCTTGCGGAACCGACGTGGGTGAATGCAGGCAGGGAGTCCAGGTCTGCGATGAACACGGAAAGTGGAGTGAAAACTGCGACGGCGCTATTCTTCCCACCGATGAAGTGTGCGACGGCAAGGACAACAACTGCAACGGTCTCATCGACGACGGGGACAATCTCTGTGATCCCGGGTGGATTTGCGTAAACGGCGAGTGTGTCCCGGTCGGCGGCCCTGAGAAAGAAGAAGAATTGGAAAACGGAAAAGCGACAACCCCTGCAGCGTGCGGCTGCCGTGCGCCAGGTGAAGGTTCGGTTCCCGCCCCGTTCTTCTTGCTGACGCTGCTTCTCGGGGCAGCGGTCATTTTCCGCAGGAAAAAGTAACTTCTTAGACCACCTCCTCTGTTCCCTCTCGTCCGGACGCTCAGCTACTCGGATGTCCGATCTTTGTTCATCTTCCTTAAAAAATTCAAAATTAATTGATGTTGGAGTAAACGTTGATTTGTTGTAAACTCTCAACGTAAAAGCAAATTTTTTCCGGTTTGATGTTCACGTGATCTATGGAGGCTGACATGAGAAAAAAAGTTTTAACGTTTTTGTGTGGATTGGCTTTGTTGGTTTGCATGCCGATTCAAAATGCGTCAGCGGATGCTGATTGTTACACGTCTCAAGCGCTCATTGTTTTAGACCAGTCTTCCAGCATGATGAATATGGGGTCGAGCGGTGACACTCTTTGGGCGGAAGCAACCGAGGCCATCGATTTCATGACCGGAAACTACGAAGAAGCCATTGATTTCGGACTTATGCTTTTTCCCTATCCGGACAAGTGTTCTCCCGGCCAAGTGGTTGTTGAGATGGCCCCGATGAATTCTTCTGCGATCAACGCGCAGATGCAGACACCTCCACCGTCCGCAGGAAACTGGACCCCAATGGCGGAAAGCCTTGACGCCGCAGCTAATCACGCACCCCTCATCGTCATGCACCGGCCCAGCTTCGTGATTCTCATAACCGATGGATGGCAATGGTGTTCTCCTTATGACCCGGCAACAAGATTTCTTCCGGTAGAATCCGTGGAGAACCTGGCCTCCTTGGGTATCCCGGTTTACGTAGTGGGATTCACCCAGGCGGTCGACACCCTCACGTTGAACCGGATGGCGGTCGCGGGAGGCACGGCCCACGCCGGTTGCGATGAAACCCAGACCGATCCCGGCCATCCCTCGAACTGTTATTATCACGCTGATGATTATCCCGGTTTGGCCGACGCTCTGCAAAATATCGCCATGGATGTTGTTCACGAACGGCCTTGCGGCACGGATGAAGGTGAATGCGAAAAGGGCATCCAGATGTGCATCAACGGCGCGTGGGGTAATTGTATCGGCGAAGTCGGACCCACCGAGGAAGTTTGCGACGGCCGCGACAACAACTGCAACGGCATTACCGACGAAGGATGCGATTGTCTGACCGGGGAAACCCGGCCCTGCGGAACCGACGAGGGAGAGTGCAGTAAAGGTGTTCAGGTTTGTAATGAAGACGGAACTTGGAGCGATCATTGCGAGGGAGCGATCTGGCCCACCGAGGAAGTTTGCGACGGCCGCGACAACAACTGCGACGGCAGAACCGATGAAGACCTTTTCAGGGAGTGTGAAACCGCGTGCGGAGTCGGCATCGAAGTCTGCGTAAACGGCAATTGGTACGGATGCAGCGCACGCCAACCCAGCCCTGAAGTTTGTGACGGCACCGACAACGACTGTAACGGCCTCATCGACGACGGCGACGACCTCTGCGATCCGGGCTGGGAGTGCATAAACGGCGAGTGCGTTCCCTTGGACCCGGGCGACAACGACGGCCCGGGTCTCGGCGCTGATTCTCCGTCAAGCTGCGGATGCCGCACCCTAGCGGGCGGAGCTGCGCCGCCGATATACCTGTTGTTGTTGTTGGGGCTGGCGGTTGTTCTCTTCAAGCGCAGAGACTGAATTTGAATGTTTCGGGGGGCCGAACGGGGTATTTTGCGCTTTTTCATCACGTTTTTTTGCGCGCCGGCCGCGTTTTTTCTGAACGTCCACACATGTCGAATATTCAGGCTTGAAAACCTTTCCAGCGCTTTTTCCTCAACAGGGAAGGCCATGGCGGATTCGGACACGCGGGGTACGACGCGCGATGTTAAAACCGGACAGGCGGAAAAAACGCGCAGCGAGGGGACGAGACACGAACTTTCGTTGAACTGGACTTCGGGCCAGGGATATGATTCGAACCCTTTAAGAATGGACCCTTGTACGGGTTACCCGTCCGTTTCGACCCTCTTCGCTGTTGGAACGTTGGACCTCAACTGGCAGCACCGGTTCGGCCCTCGTGATATGTTCAAGTTGAGTTACCTCGCCGGAGGGCGGCTGCACTCGAATCACCGGGCACGCGGGGAGGATGTGTTCAAACACCGGGTGGAAGGGGCTTGGCACAGCGCATTTCGCCCGGGATCCGTTTTCTCTTTATCGGGGCTTTATTGGGAAAGCTGGGAGAGAAAATTCGGAGACAAGATGTTTCCTGCTCCCACAGGCGGTCTTGGGGCGGAAAAACCCATTTCTTATCCCTCGTTGCAGGATTATCGCTACATGCAGATCCAGCCCAGCTATTTTGCCGCATTGCGGGAGGGAACATGGGCGTCGGTCACACTCAGCGCTGCCTCCTTTGACTACAGGCCCGTACCCGCTCTCGGCTTTCAGAGCGCGGGTTTGGGCTCGGGGATACGTCACAGGGGTGTTTTAGGAACTTCCGAAAGAACTTCAACCCTCGACCTCTCCGCGCATTATTCCCTGGACATGCATTTTTATCCCGAACCCGCCCGGGACGGTGCGATCCGCCGGAGGGACGCGTTGCATGTTTTGGCCCTGGAGGGAGTGTATGTAGGAAGTTTCCTGGCCGGAGTTTCCTATAACCTGCGGGCGAATCTTTCCAGCGACAAGGCATGGACTTTGACCCGTCACACGATCACGGCCCGCGGCGCTATCAACCTGCCGCTGGATATCATCGGTGTGCTGAAGGGAGTCTACCAGCACCTGAGTTACTCGGGCACATTGCTCATCTATACTCCCACATCTCCCGAACCATTCATGCAGTTGGACGAAGAAACCAGGAGTTCGATCCTTGTTTCGTTGCAACGTGAAGTGATGAAGGGTCTTGCAATAAACCTTGTTTACAAGGTTTACCTGGGTCGCACTCCGGCCGCGTGCGGAGAGCCGTATGTCCGGCACGTTACGACCCTGGAATTTTCAGGAAGCATTTCACTGCTGGAATGACCTACCTGGTTTTTTGACAAGGGCTAAAGACGCCACTTTTCCTGTTCACGCTGTTCTTTCAGCCGGACGCACTCCCTGAAGGGTTCGCAGTCCATGCCCCATTGCTCAAGGCAGTCCAGGTGCCACTGCACCCACCTGTTTCCCCGGCGCGTAGCGGTCCAGCACTCGTCTTCGAGAAGCTCGAGGGATTTCCCCTTGGAATGCACGAAGCATTTCTTTCTGACCCGGGCGATTTTCTTGCACGGTTCATCCCGGCCGCACTGCTCCAGGGCGTAACAACCTCGGCAGGAAGCGATTCCCGCGACCAGGAGGATCACGGTCGAGCAAAGTGCGCAAAAGAGAGCTTTATTTGTTCCCATGTTTTCTTTCTTGTTCTGTCAGAGTACTTTTCTTCAGACAACCGTCAGCGCTCCATAATAAGATTCAACGATATTATCATAATCTTCACGAAAACCCTCTACCGCTTCGGGCAGTGCTGCCATGATATCGCGCGCGGTGATCCCGTCCAGGCCCCTATGGCAGGCCGCCAGGTCTCCCGCCATGCCGTGAAGAAATACTCCGTTTATAAGCGCTTGGGCCGGGGCAAGACCCAGGCCGTACATGGCCGCGACTGTTCCGGTGAGCACATCGCCCGAGCCCGCGGACGCCATGCCCGAATTTCCACTCACGTTGATGTAGATCCGACCGGAGGGCAAGCCTATGAGCGAGTGAGCACCCTTGAGAACAATGTGAGCGTTCAGGTCCATGCACGTCCGGCGGAGGATTTCAACTGAATCCTTTTTCACATCTTCCACCGTGACTCCGCACAGCCGCGCCATTTCCCCCGGATGAGGAGTGAGAATCGTGGGAGCTTTTCTCTTTTTGACCATATTCGGTTCCGCGGCCGCCGCGGTTAGCGCATCACCATCGAGCAACAGCGGAACTTCCGCTTCCACGGCCAGCTTTTGAATCAACTCCTGGGTTTCATTGTTCAGCGAAAGACCCGGTCCCGCGACGACCATGTCGGTTTTTTCGCACCACGCCAGCAATCCCTCCAGAGCGGACAATGCAATTGTTCCCTCGGGTGTTTCCGGTTGCGGCAGAAACACGACCTCTCCGGCCGTACCGGCCAGGTGGGGTACGACCGATCCCGGAGCGGCCAGGCGGGAATAACCTCCGCCCGCTTTCAAAAAGGACATGGAAGCAAAAGACGGCGCTCCCAGGTACCCCGCGGCTCCTGCGACAAACAACACGTCGCCGAAACTGGATTTATGACCGTCCATCCTCCTCGGGGGCAGCCGGTCGGGCACGACCACCGATATGTTGATCGTTTCGTCATCATGAAGCTCGGGCGGAAAAGAAATGTGCGTCACCCAGAGTCTTCCCCCGTGAAACGCTCCCGGGAAAAGAAGATTGCCCAGCTTGGGCAACCCGAAAGTTATCGTGTGGTGCGCGTTAACCGCGACTCCGCAAATCCGCCCGTTGTTGCCGTCCACACCGGAAGGAATATCCATCGAAAAAACAGGTTTTCCGGATTCGTTTATCGATTCCACCGCGGTTTTGTATATCCCCCCCACCTCTCTTGTAAGGCCCGTGCCGAAAAGCGCGTCCACAAGAATATCCGCCTTCCGGATCTCCGCGGCCATTTCAGCGAGGATCTCCCGCTCGCCCATTGAATTGATTTTTCGTTCGATCGGTTGTCTCGATTCTCCGGCCGGTCCGGCGGAAATCTCGATACCCGCCTTGATAGCTCTTTCGAGATTGTCCGCTGAAGCGTTCTTGTATTTTTCAGGATCCCCCAAGATGAGGATCTTCACATCGCCCCCGTTTGAATGGATCTTTCTTGCCGTTACAAACCCGTCTCCACCGTTGTTTCCAAGCCCGCACAAAACCAGGAAACGCACCCCTTTCATTCCGCACTCTTCCTGGATAACCGAAAAAGCCGCCAGCCCCGCGTTTTCCATCAGCACTGTTTCAGGCAACGCATATTCTTCCACGGCCCTTCGATCCATTTCCCTCATCTGTTCCACGGTCGCAACCTTCATACCTGCCTCCTTCTTCATCTCCTCCGGCGTTTTTTGCAATCATGACCCGTCGAATCTTTTCCTCACACGACCCGTCATGTCAACACCGGAGCCAAAAATCCAGCTTCGATCTTGACACACCTAACAGGCGTGTGTATTATACACACCATATGAATAGTCGAGAGATAATAAAAAGATTACAGGAAGATGGCTGGCAGCTTCATCATACGAAAGGTGATCACCATCAGTTTAAACATCCTGTAAAACCTGGAAAAGTGACTGTTCCCCATCCCAAGAAGGATTTTGCTATTGGAACGTTACGCAATATTTTTCGCCAAGCCGGATGGGATTGGAGGTGATTCATGAAATATCCTATTGTAATCCATAAAGATCCGGACTCCGATTATGGTGTCACGATTCCTGATCTGCCCGGTTGTTTTTCCGCAGGTTCAACTGTAGCCGAAGCAATAAACATGGCCCAGGAGGCGGCTGAATGCCATATTGAGGGTTTATTAACTGATTCTGAGCCTATTCCCACCCCATCCGACATCGAAGTGCATAAGGATAATCCGGATTTTAAAGAAGGGATCTGGGCTATAGTTGAGGTAGACATTAGTAAACTTTCCTTAAAGTCTAAACGCATAAATATTACGATGCCTGAAAGACTTTTGAGGACGGTCGATCAATACGCTAAAAAGTCCGGCACCAGCAGATCCGGGCTTCTATCTCAAGCCGTTACGGAATATATGGCCTCACATCAGTAGATCGGCACCGAATCGACAACCGGCGCGGACTCGAAGGGGCTCCGTGCTTTACCGATTCGGCTGTTTTACGGGCGGGGAGGGACCGTGCCAGCGGGTGGATCCCGCGGTGCGCGCTGCCCATGCCATGTCCCGGTCGGCCCCCGCGGCCAAGGAGTCGGCTCCGATCACGATGATTCCGACCGAGCCTTTTTGCCGGAGGGATTCCACGGCTTTTTGAGCGGCTTCTTCCGCGGAAATTCCCTGTTCGAGAAGTTTGTAGACTTTCAGGCTGAGCGTCTGTTCGATGATTCGTTCGCCTTTGCCCGTGGCGGCGACCGCGCCGTGGGGTCCGGCGTAAAGTCCGGCGCCCAAAATAGGCACGTCTCCGATTCTTCCCCGAAGGGTTATGGTGGTGCCGCCCGTAGAGAGCGCTGCGGCAAAGATTCCATCTTTGGAACGTACGGCCGTGCCCACGGTGTCGCTTCCGGGATCCAACCCGGCTTCTTCCAGGGTACGTTCGAAATTCCAGTTTTTTCTCCAGTTGAAATCCTTCCAATCGTCCGGGAGGTCGGGATGATTTGTGGACAACAGTTTTTTTACCTTGTCGAATCGAGCGCGCGCGGTCGAGGTCCTCGGATCATAATGTTTAAAACCAAGACTGCGCGCGAAACGAGTCGCTCCGTCGCCGGCGAGCATGATGTGAGGAGTGTCGATTACCGCCCGCGCTACCTTTACCGGGTTTTTCACGTCTTCAATGACTGCTACCGAACCAAACCTCCCTCGTGAATCCATGACCGCCGCGTCCATCTGCACGGTATGACCGTCGATGCGAATCTGTGATCCGGTTCCCGCGTTGTACCTCGGGTCGTCTTCAAGAACTTTTGTTCCCGCGATCGCGGCATCAAGCGGGTCGCCGCCTTCTTCGAGCACCCGCAAAGCCGCGTCCACCGCTTTTCTGCATCCGTCGGACCACTCCGGCGGGGAGCCCACACCGCCGTGAGCGATCGCCGCTGCTTCGAATGGACCGGATGGCGGGGGCTGGACCGCGCCGAACGGCCGGGCTTCTT
>SLPX01000020.1 GCA_007131745.1 Myxococcales bacterium | reverse complement strand
GAGCCTCGATTTTTTTCTTTTTGGGTGCGGATTTCGATTCCGCACCAGTCACCCATCTGGATTTAGGCTATGATGGCATGCCCCAATCGGGGGTATTGTCCATCTGCCCTTGACGCTTTTGCGTCCCAAAAAACCGTCGGTTCCCTGCCGTGTCCAACTGCGTTGGCGTCCTGGTGGACACTCTATCAGCCTCAATGGTTCTCGTTTTCACAAGGACCAGACATTTTCGGCTCACGGCAGAGGCGCATCGAATATCATCATCCGCGAACGGCGGTGATTCTTTTGTGGATGAGGTCGCGGTTCAATCAGACACGTGTGGTTCAACCAACACCTTTGCGGATTCACGGCCTCATCCGAGTTAAACATTATGTTTTCATGAAGCAAATAACCTTTCGTTATCAAACGGGACCAGATCCCGCATGATGTAGTAACATGCCCTCGCTATCTTGTTAGCCAGTGCCTTTTTCGCTACTATGGGTTTAGTTTTTGCAGCTTTCCGCTGGTAAAATCGGTTTGCCCTCTCATTGTACCTTATTGCAAACGTCGCCGCCTCGAAGTATGCCCAGGCAAGGTATTTGTTGCCGTTCTTGGTATTTCCTTGCCCCTTCTTCTTCTTGTTGCTTCGATGCTCACTCGATACCGTCCTGCAGTAAGAAGAATAATTTCCAACTTTCGGAAAACGTTTGATGTCCCCGGTTTCGAGCAAAATGATCATAGCGAGCGTTTCTCCGATGCCCGGCACCGTTAACAACAATTTGTATTCCTGAGTCTCCTTTGCTTTGGTTTTCACCACACGTTCGATGTTTTCTATCTGCTGTTCCAAGCAACGAATCACGGCAAGATTGCTTTTTATCGCGAGCGCCACATGCTCATCTGTGATCATTGCATCAATTTCTTTGTCACTGAGTTTCTTGATAGCGGCGCATTTGATCGATGACCCGGTATTTCGGGTGATGATGTTGCTCACACACAACACGTTTGTTGTACGTTGGCGAACAAGCTGGCTTCTCTTTCTATAAAGATCGCGCATGGGACGGTTCTCTTTCGGATAAATGTATCCCTCCGGCAAAATTCCAAGACGCAGCATATGCGCCAGCCAGCGAGAATCAGTTTTATCGTCAGCGTATTTCAGCCCACTATACTGCTTCATCGCCGCAGGGTTCGCCAGGTGAATTTTGTAGTCGTTATCCATTAGCCCATCCACAAGCCAATACCAGTTGAAAGTCGATTCCACCGCCAGTCCGACAAGATCATCACGATATTGTTCCAGTGATTTGCGAACGATTCCGATGTCGTTGTGCAAACGCTTTTGAAACACCACGTGATCTCTTTCATCAATTATCGCAATAACGTTATTGTTGCTATGTAAGTCGATTCCACCATAAAGTCCCATTTAGGCCTCCTCGTGTTATGTTGTTGGTTTCATCGTTATATCGTAAAACCATTTTCGAGGGGGCCTTCTATATGGTTTACAGACACTAGCAATTAAGCTTTTTTGAGCGGGGGAAAGCAGAATGATTACAGGAGGGTGGGCGGGTGTGGCAAGCGCCAGGCACCATTGAGGGGGGCGCCTTTGAGGTGGTGGCTTTGCGGGGTGTATTTGAGGGGGCGGCTTTGAGGGTGGATTTGCGGGGTGTATTTGAGGGGGGCCTTTGAGTTATGTTCCCTTTTGTGTTGCTAGTTTGTGCTCGGGCTATCTACGATGAGCAATGTGCCAATTGTCGGCTGGGGACTGAGAATGCTGTTATCGTCAAAACTGTTGGCGATGTTGATGCGTATTCGGCCGACAGCACCACCTCCTCCACCGGCGTTGTAATATGGAATTCCGTCAGCTCCGTCGAGCAAGTCCCCTGCTCCACCTTGACCTCCGGCCGAGCCCCTGGTGTCGTCACCGGCTCCTCCGGGAGCGGGTGTGTTGCTTAGGTTGCCTGTTTGGCCGGACCGGCCAAATAGATGGCTGTTTCACGAGCAGTCACCCCCGCCTCCACCACCTCCGTTGGCCGCGAGGATGACACCGTTATCCAGGTAAACGTCTGGGGCTTCTAGGAGTATCGCTCCTCCGCTTCCACCGCCACTCCCTCCGCCGTTGTTGGTCTCTCCGCCGCCTCCGCCGCCTGTGTTTATGCTGCCGCTTCCCGTGAAGTGGATGAGCAATGAAGAAGAAATCTGAATAGCGCCGCCTCCGCCTCCTCCTCCTCCCGGGACGGTTTGTGAATTGCCCTCCATAAAAGAACCTCCGGCACCCCCGCTGCCGCCGATCAGTGGAATCAGTTCAGGAGTGGAGCATGTTGCGTCACCGCCGTTGCCACCTAAAAAGTGGTGTTCAGTCGGACAGACAGCGGTGTTGTGTCCGCCGTTGCCGCCATTGCCCATGTGACCACCGCCTCCTCCCCCGGAACTGCAGCCCCAGTCGCTGTATGCAACGCCCTGTCCGGGAAAGCCTGAACAGGGGCCAAAACCCTTTTCTCCGGCGTTTCCGCCGTTGAATCCGCCTGGGCCCGCGTGCAGTTCACTCCCGGTCAGATCAAAAACACCTTTTATGGAAACCTCGCCATTTACAAGCAGAACAAGTGCCCGTGATCCTGTTACCACGACTTCAACATTTTCTCCGATGATGAGTTCGGCCAGAACGAAAACTCCCAGGCCTACAGATGTATTACTTTGAGACAGGTGGGTATAAGCAATGCCCGAATCCGAGTCTGTTCCGAACTGGTTTGCACTTCGGATGATACCCCCGGCATTTCTGATTTCCCCATTGTCGGTGTTTATGTGTATGGGGGAGTCACCGGCAGATTCCTCCATAATTCCGTGTGCGGAATCATCTGCCATAATGTCGGCAGGAACGTTTGAAGGAACTCGGCAATGCTCGGCTGATTCAATGCACCCCATGGGACAGTGACCAAGATCGAACCATGTTCCGTTCCGGCATATGCGGGCATGTCCATTGGAAAGGCATTCAAAAGTTCCGTTTGTGCATGATGTATCAGCGTCAGGATGCTGTGCATCTACTGTTGAATCAAATGTTGAATCAAAATAACTTGCATCTGTAACCCAGGCGTCCGGATAATCAGTTTTTGCCCCAATGCCTGAGGGGTCGAACTCACAGCCGGTCGGCACGAAAGAGAACGAGACCATCACAGCGATGGCCGCGGCGAAAAAGGATGTCGGTATTCGTCCTTCGCTGGAGATTCGGTTGTTTTCCGGCAAGAGCGGCATACCGGCGTTATGGTGACCGACGTGATGGTCACTTTTTCGTGATTCTTGTAATTGCATGACTTTAATATTCTAAGTCAAAACCGTTTTGAATGGCAATACAATAAGCAAGTGAGCAAGAAGCAAGCAAGGCGCAAAACCCAACCAACCTGGCTAGCAAAGGTGCCTGACACTAGCAATTAAGCTTTTTATGGCGGGGGAAAAACGAATGATTACAGGAGGGTGGGCGGGTGTGGCAAGCGCCAGGCACCATTGAGAGGGCACCTTTGAGTGGTGCCTTTGCAGGGGCGCCTTTGCAGGGGTGGCTTTGCAGGGGTGGCTTTGAGAGGGAGCCTTTGAGGGGTTGAGGCATGCGGAGCAGGGCATCTGTGCTTTCGGACTATAACCCGAACTTCTTGTTCTGATCCGTGAGCATTGCCCGGGTTTGCGCAACGGAGGCGAGATCCTTGAAAGGGCTTGATTTAGCCAGGTCAACGATGTTTTCCACCAAGAGGGAAATTGCTGCGAGATTCCCGGCGTTCATTGCTTTGTCCAAGGCGTGGAATAGCTTGTTGAAATTCTTTTTGCGTTCATCGAAGCTGCGATCAAGAAAATCCATGAGTACTTCACGATGAGCGTTGATAGCTGCAAGTTTCGTCTTTTCCCACGCTTCAATGTCGCGCCTTTTGGTCTTTTCCTGCTCTACGACCTTGATGTAATCAAAATAGGCGTCTTTCAGCTCACGGATCAAATCCATGCCATTGACGCCGGCGACGGCTTTTTTTCCGATTCGGCCGGCCTGTTTCTTTACGATCTCTCCGGTCAGGATTTGTCCGTTTTCATTTCCTTGGTTTTTGGAACTTCCGGCCATTATTGATTCCTCATCAGTTTACAAGCTTTTTGTATTTGGCTTGTATCCGGCGGCTTTCAGGTGAGAGTTCACCTTTTTCGTCCAGAATGGGGGCCATCATGATTTCTTTCAGGGCGATGGTGATTTGCATAGCGGATGCAAGCGTCTTGATATCTTCATCCGAAGAAATGTCGAAATTTTCGGGGTCGATTTCATCCATCAAGCAGCCGGCCCTTTCATTGAGGGCGATGATCAAACCATCCATCTCATCTATACGCTCCTTAACCCTGTTTAAGAACGCTTTCAGATTCCCGATCCGGGCTATCTTCACTTCAACATCGGCCTCGTATTGCCTTGCCTGTGTGAGGGCCTTTGTTCCTTTGCGGGCAATAACAAAACCGCCTACGAAAATTGCCGGGGCGACGGCTATTCCACCAAGAATCACTCCGCCCAGGGCAACGCCTCCACCTCCGGCGGCAAGCGACCCGCCGCCCAACCAGGCGAGCGTTGCACTTTTGGCTGCAGCCCCGCTGAGGCCGGAAATCGCCACGCCGGTCGATGCCTTGCCGAACGCGCCAACGGCAGCCGCGGTGACTTTGCCCGCGGCGATAGCGGACAAAGTAGCGCCGACCCCCCCACCGGCCAGTTCAATGTCGAAAATCTCCCGCTTGAATTCGCCTAGCTTGTCTCGGTCGACGTCCAATCCGGAAAGCACATCGAATGGATTGGCTTCAGCGATTTTGCCGATTTGCTGAAGAATATCGACCATCCTCTCAATTGTTTCCGCGTGTATTTCCAGTATTCTTTCGCCGTATATTTCAAGACACCGGTTCACTTCCGCTCGAAGCTTTTCGAGGGATTTCACCGCGAGTGCATGTCGCTTTTGCGCGGCTTCAGCTTTTCGCTTTGCTTCTCGGAAATCGCTGATGCCGTCATAAGTGCTTTTTGCTCCCAATCCACTGACGGCAACAATAGCGCTACCAATAAGAATCGGTACTAATATCGGCATCTAAAACTCTCCTGCTCCCAAACATGCTTGCCATATTACAACACTACCACAACAAAACAACGGGACCAAGGCCCCGCCGCCAACCAACCATCCTGGCTGGCAAAGGTGTCTGATACTAGCAATTAAGCTTTTTGCGGCGGAGGAAAACCGTATGATTGCCAGAGGTTGGCCGAGCGGGGGGAGGGAGAAAAAGGCGCCCGGAGCAGAAAAGGTGCCTGACGCTAGCAATTAAGCTTTTTTGAGCGGGGGAAAAACGAATGATTGCGGGAGCTTGGGCGAGTGGAGGGAGGTCGCGAAATGGTGTCTGACGCTAGCAATTAAGCTTTTTTGAGCGGGGGAAAAACGAATGGTTACAGGAAGGTGGGGAGATGTTGCAAGCGCCAGACACCGTTGAGGGGGCGCCTTTGAGAGGCGGCTTTGAGTGGTGCCTTTGCAGGGGTGCCGTTGAGTGGTTGAGGCATGCGGAGCCAGCCGGATGGACGGAACCAGGCATATGGTCGGAACCATTCAGCCATTCAGCACAGGCAACCCCGGGCGGATTGCCCATGTCATGCACAAGTGTAATTGTCGTCGAGCAGGGCGCGATGGGGTCGAAGAGGGGTTCTGAGCAGATGGTTCGGTGGAAGTGGAAGATTCGGTGAAGAGGGATTCAGTGTAGCAGTTTGCGGATTTCTTCTTCATCAAGTTCGACGATTTCAGCGACTTCTCCAGGGGGGTATCCCTTGGCCAGGAGCTTTTTCGCGGTTTTCACCTTTTGCTCGTGTTCGCCCCGTTCTTCACCGATCTGAATGCCTCGTTCCTCACCGATCTGAATGCCCCTCTCCACACCTCGTTCCTCGCCGACTTTTCTTTCTCTTCTCCTCATTTCCTGGATTGTCTTTTCCAGCATCGTATAGACATCCTTTCCGGTCTTGATCTTCCCTTTTATGATCTCGTCGCTCTTGAGAATCTTGCGCCCTATGAGCGTCTCAAGATACTCTATCAGTTGTTGAGTCGCCGTTTGATTTTCCGCACAGTTCAGATATTTCCCTACGTAATCGGAAAATCTCTCCATATTCAATTCTATACCATCTATCCTGGTCCGTTCCATAAAAAACAGGGCCGAAATCAAGGTTGCTTTTTCTTCAAGTATTGTCGGGTCCACCCGGCCTTCGTCTATGCACAAATATTTGAAGTTCGGGGTGTATGCTCGCAAGGAGGAGAATGAATCGGGGGTTTTGTCGCTCTTCGGAACATCGATGAGGTTTGATAATTCAAGGGGGGCATTCCATGGGGGATTTCCATTGTAGAGAACCACGGGAAACACCGGAGGGAGGGTTTTTATACGTTGTTTCTTTTGCTTCTTCTTTTCGATGAACGACAAGTAAACGCTGCAAAGATAATGCAGGACTCGCAATGCCATGAAGCGGTCGGGGGTGGATTGAAACTCCAAGATGACAAGCAGTAGAGCCGGGCTGTCGGCAAAGCGGATTTGAAAGAGCATATCATTTTGACTTGCGATGAGCCGTTTGTCCACATGCTCGGTGGAAAGATATTCAAGAGACGAGAAGTCGAGTTCGGAGACCCATGGTTCATCCACGCAGGTTTCGAGGAGTTGTCGCAGGATTACAGGGTTTGAGAAGAGCCTTTTGTAACTGCGGTCGTGTTGTTTCGATGAAGACATTGCAACCTTTCAGCTTGTTTCGGCTTTTTTCGATGTGTTTCGCCGTGTTTTTGCTTGAGACGGTTTCCTTGTTGTTGTTTTTGAGTCTTGGTTTTGATTTCAACCCGTTTGCCCTGTTATCGGACCGAGGGTGGAAGAGTTGCGGGAATATTTGCTGAATCTTAGGAACTTGAGAGTACCGAGTTCTCTTTAAGTTGAGAGCTGGGGGAAAATGGTGTCAGGCACTAGCAATTAAGCTTTTTTGCGCCGCCTAAACGCTAATAATTAAAGGGGTTTTGTAACTGAACTCTAATTGCTAGTGCCTGTAAACCATATAGAAGCCCCCTCGAAAATGGTTTTACGATATAACGTTGAAACGTACCCGTTCGATCCACAACGT
>SLPX01000221.1 GCA_007131745.1 Myxococcales bacterium | reverse complement strand
CTCCTTTTCGCGGTCGTGCCGCACAAATCATGAAGACCTGATCCCCGACGCCGTGGCCCAGACAATCTATCCCAATCCTGATTCCCGTTCCACTGGGTCGGGACAACAACTGTTATAGGAGCAGGTATCATGCAGTCAAAAACTGATTTCAAAAAAAATCTTCCATGTTTTTTACCCAGGGTTCCCTTTGCCGCGGCCGTGTTGCTTTCGTACTTTCTTGCCGGATGCATGGGAGAAATGCATTCTACATACGATGTAGGCAACAGTAACGGCTACTACGGCGCCGACGGGGGAATGGGCGGCAACATAGGGTTCGGCGGAGAACAGGATTTCGCCTATTTCCGGTCACTGCTGGACCAGGGAATTGTTCCGGAATCCGATATACTGCAGGCTTCCGGCTTTTTCGCTGAGCATCACACGGAGACACCCCCTCCGGATTGCGGCCGAACCCTCTGCCTTCACGCCATGCTGGGGGTGGACAACGACATGCTTGGAGGCGATCCCAGGACAATTCTCCAGATCGCCCTCAATACCCCGGTGGAGTTGAACCCGGATGAGCGTCCGGACCTGGATTTATCCCTGTCGATAGATGTTTCAGGATCCATGGCAGCGGAAAACCGGTTAGGCTATGTGCGCACGGGACTGCTTTTGATGCTGGATGAACTGTTTGACGACGACAGAATGGCGATCATTACTTACAGCTCGGATGCACAAGTCGTTCTTCCCATGACCAGAGTCGGCGACGCGCGCGATGTCATCGAAGAGCAGATAGAATCTTTACAACCCACCGGCATGACGGCTCTGTACGCGGGTCTGGAGCTCGCTTACCAAGAAGCTTTGGAACACAAGGATCCCGAACGAGAGGTTCGTGTGGTCATGTTAAGCGACGGTGAAGCCAACGTGGGCCCAAGCTCCAATGAAGAGATCATGAATATGAGCAAAGGGTACAATAACAAGGGTATCGGACTCACAACAATCGGTTTAGGCAACTATTTCAACGTGGATTTGATGCGGGGTCTCGCGGAACAGGGCGACGGCAATTATTACTATGTCGGTTCATCTGCCGATGTTCAGGACGTTTTTACGGTTGAAGTGCATAGTTTCACCGTACCGGTTGCACGGGACGTGCTTATCGAAGTTGAAGAGGGAACGCGATACATCTTTGACCAGGCATGGGGCAGCCCTCACTGGGAGGACTGTGCGAACGGCGGAACACTTGAACTTCCCTCTGTGTTTGCTGCATGGCGAAAAGCTCATGACGACACGACCGAAACGGGCGGGCGGCGAGGGGGTGGCTCGGCCTTGTTGCTGCAACTCAAACCCCGCGCCGACATCCCGGAAACCCTGACCGAAGCGGAAGTCGCACGTGTAACGCTTTCCTACGAAGATGTCGAGCTCGGCGAGTACATCAATGAAACGGTGGAGATCGGTTATCCGTATCATCCCGCTCACCTGGTTGAAGAAGGATATTTCAGCGGTCACGGACAGAATGTAATCATGAAGAGCTTCGCCATGTTGCACGCATTTCTCGCGCTGAAAGAAGGTTGCCGCCTATTTCACGAAGGAAAGGGTCTTGAATCCATCGAGTTGCTCAAACTTGTAGTCGGACCCCTCTCGGAGATGGAGTTCCGGTTAAACGAAGGGGAGGGCGACGAAGATATTCAGCGGGACATTGAATTGATCGAACAGCTCGCCGAAGTAATTGAGTTGAATCTTTAGGGCTCGATAGTACGATTGAAAAAAACCGACCGTAATCGTGCGTTCGTGTTTTCAGCGTTTCGTTTTTTATCCACCATCAACGAGCTTGAGTACATCCGAAAACAGGATCTCCTCGCTTTCATAAATCTCGCACTCTCCCTGCTCCACATCCTTCAACTCTCCCTCCAATCGGCACAGCGGACCAAGATCCGCGTCTGTGATCCCTATGTCTTCCATGGTTAAAGTTTCCAGTTCGCCCCGGTTTTCGTCCGCTTCATCCGGAGAATCATTCTTTTCTTCCATAATGCCGGACAATGTAATCACTCCGGGCAACTCAAAACTCCAGGTGGAAAAGATCCTCCCCGCCAATTTCTCCACTATCGCACGAGCCCGCCCCTGTTCCTCCACCAAGGATACACCAAATGCACCGGTGATGTGCGGCCACCCAAGCTTTCGGGCCGTCGCGGGACCTAAAACCCCATGTCCCCAAACAGAAGATCTGTCTCCCGCCAAAACAAGACATGGATTAAACAACCCTGCAACGGCTTCCAAAACCCTTTCGTAAGCGCGGTACCCGGCATCGGCCAACTTGTCATCCCATACGCGCACTCCCCTGAACCGCCACTTTGAAAGAATCGATGAAAAGTCTTTTTCAATCTCCTTTGGACCACAACAAACAACAATCACGGGGATTCCATTTGATGAATGAATCTTGGCTGCACATGACAAAGGAAAAACATCAAAGCTCTCTTCCGCTATTTCTCCACCTTTCAAGGAACGGGGTGAAACAAGCACCATAACAGGACGATCGGCAGTTCTAAACAAAGTAGTATCCGGAACATTGGAGGTTTTACACCCTGAGTCTGAGTCGGCATTCCTATCTTCGGATTTCTCGATCTTTTCTCCCCATCCCTCCGGATTTTCATTTCCCTGTAAAAACTCTTCAAATCTAATCGCCGACCGCCTTGCATCTCCTGCCAACCCCTTTGTCGCGATTTTGAACAGAGCGCCTTTGTTCTTGTTCTGTACGACAACTCCGACAAATCCCTTTCTGCGTTGCAACAAGTCCTTCCTGTGGTTTTCCAATCCGAAACAGATCAAGGTTTCCGCTGCACGAGTTTCAGCCCCCGCTCCAACGACCTCGAAAACCTCACCAAGCCCTTTTTTGTATGCTTCCCATGTAACGCCCATATCAATTCTTTTTTGCAAGGCCACCCTGCGCAGCGATTCCGTTTCATCCTTTTCCAACAAGGATCCGGCAACTAACAAAACCGGAGACGATGGAACAAGACCCGGCATTTCTTCCGAAGAAGGAGCCTCGACATCCACCATTCTTTCCAGCGAACCCGGAGACAAAACCACTACCTCCGCCTCATCCGTTATTTCAGGAAAAGTATCGTTTTCACCCCGGCGAAAAAGAGCAACTATCGGGCGATCCACATCGTTTAAAGTTACTTCCCGCCGACGGGTTCCCTCCAAATTGCTTTCCGCTGCTTTCCATTCCCCCGACGGAGATTGATAAAACTCGGGCCTGATCATATAAACAGCGCCCAATGAAGAGGCCACGGCAGGAGCGATGTCCCTACCACCTAAAGTTTCCGGTACAAACAACAACGAAGGACGAAACTGCCTGCATGCATCCAAGAGAGCCGATCCATGACCAAAAAACCGCGGGGGCGATCCCAGCGAAGGATGCGTCATCAAGATAACCTTGTCCGCTCCGCTCCTGGACAAAAGAGCTATTATGTCATTTTCATCGTACAAGGGAGGAGCGTCACAGGGCAAAACCGCATACAAAGTTGCGCCCAAATCCGACGCTATGCGCCTGGCTGTTTTTAGTGATTCCAGGGAGAAAGGGTGTGGGCTTTCGCCTGCGAGTTCAATATGAACAAGAATGCCGGCCAATTCTTCCCGTCCTTCTGCTGTTGAACGAGAACCGATTCAGAACTCGATCAAAAAAGTGTTGAATAACAACGGATTCGGGAACTTTTTTTCCAAGCCCCGGCGAAAAAAGCACCCCGAAAACGCAGTTTAAAAACTACCGACATTTTCATTCGTGGTCAAGAAACGGTTTCCATTGCCTACAAATGGTTTTCAGGATCAAAAAGAAAAGCAAACACCGTGCGAATCTTCTTGTCCCAACATCACTGCCCGACTGTTGCAAAATGTCGAAACAGATCCCTCTTTTTGCTTTACTGCATGGACCACCCAGTCCGTATATGCTAAAGTTTCTCATGAAAAACATATCTACCCCAAAAAAGAGTCTTGCCATGAAAACCTTCAGATTTTTCTTTATGTGCACGTTAGCTGCTCTCCTTTTTATGGGTTGTTTAAAGAAAACGGAGAGTACCAACATTGAAGGCCACAGCGTAAAAGTCACTTTCATCCATACCGCAGACTGGCACTCCAGGTTGCTTCCATACACCATGCAAGTGGCTGTTACCGACAAGAGCTTGGGCCTGCTGACCAAATACGACAGCCCTACATCCGTAGGAGGAGCAGCGCGCGCTGCCGTCATCATTAACCGTATCCGCGCTGGAGGAAGCCGGGTGGTCCACGTTGATACGGGAGATTTGTTCCAGGGGGCACCCATATACAACAAGTTTGCAGGCGAAGCGGAATTCAAGGTTTTTTCGATGTTGGGAGTCGACGCCATGGTTGTAGGCAACCACGAGTTTGACATGGGAATCCCCACTTTTGTCAAACACGCCAGGCAACACGCCCGATTTCCGCTTTTAAACGCAAATTACAACCTGGAAAACCCGAATATTCCGGGAGCCTCCGAGCTTGCGGCCGTGACCCGGCCGTATACCATCATTAACAAAAACGGACTCAGAATCGGGATCATCGGCCTGGGCAGCCTGACTTCCATAGTATCGCTTTATTACGGGGGCAACTCTCTCGGCGCAACTCCAATGGAAACAGTTGAAATGACACAGTTTTATATCGACATGTTGCGCCCTCAGGTTGACGTTATCGTGGTCGCTACGCATCTCGGACTTAGGGGCGAAAGAAAAATGTCGAGAGGAGATGAACTCGATATCGAAGAGCCTCTTGAATTCGGGGAAGGCTGCCCGATGGTTCAGCGTTTAGTGGGAGACGAGGGGCTGATACGCTATACATCAGGAATCGATATTGTTTTCGGCGGACACCTGCATATCGTCCTGGATCCGCCCGCTGTCATAGAAGACTGCTCTCCGGATCCGGCCTGCCTGGAAAGCAAACATGCCAAGCACATCGTAGACCACTTGGCCAATCTGGGCTGTTACTGCTATCCCGAAGGACACGCTAAACACGACCCCGGATGTATTCCAAACAAACGGCAGGTTCCACTGGTTCACTCGGGCGCGTTTGTGAAATTCATCGGCCAGCTTGACGCGGTATTCGCGAAACCCGATCCTCCCGAGATGCCGGACGGGGTCAATTGCGAAGCAAATCCTTATATATCAACCTGCCGCCAATATTACCGCTCTCTCACCCAATGGGACCTGAACAAATGGGAACTGAAAGCCCACAGGTACATCTTGCATCCGGTGGATGAACGCATTCCTGAAAGTGAGTTCGATCTTCAGATTCAAAGATTGCTCGAACCTTACACGCTGGAACTGCACCGGCACATTCAACTCGGCCGGATAATTGCATTCGCCCCGAGAAAACTAAGAAGGTTTTCCCTTTCCCACGGAGATTCCGAACTGGGAAATATCGTTTCGGAAGCCATGCAGACAAGAAATCGAGTCGGCGCGCATTTCGGGCTTACCAACACGCTGGGCATCAGAACGGATTTCGAGGCCGGCCCGATCACGGTGGACATGATGTTCAATGTTTTCCCCTTTGATAACACCATAACCACCATGACTCTTTCAGGTTCAGAAGTGATGGACCTCATGGACTATGTAGCCCTCAGGTCGACCCGGAGGGGATGCCAGACCCAGGCACAAGTATCCGGCATAACCATGTTGATGAATTGCAACGACCCATCAAACAATCCGTACGGAGAACGCGCACAAAGAATAACCATAGGCGGTTCCAGGCTCGCGGATCCCGGCGTTTTCGGTTACGACGGCGATGGTCCCTACTGTGAATTCGACGGCTTGCCGTCATGTACCCCTGCAACCGAGAGCGTGTGCATAAGCCTTGCCCGCTGTCGCGGAGAAATCTCCGGCCATTGTCCATCCCCGCGTCCGACCGAGCCGGATCCTCCTTGTTGCACATGGCGCCTCGAACCGGTAAACCCGTGCCCTGAAGGACATGAATACGGAGACGGAATATGTTGTCCAATAGGCGAAATCTGCACTCCTATTGGATGTGGAATACCCGTAGCTCCGTACATGTCATACAAGCTCGCGGCCAATGATTACATAGCTTCCGGTGGGTCGGGCTTTGTTGTATTGGAACACAACACAACGCAGTTTAATACAGGCATTTCACTGCGGGACGCGGTCATAGATTACTTGTTTATTTCATTTCCCCCGTGTGGGGATGACCCTGACAATTTCAATTTGTGCAAAGATGCTTTGACCCGGGATTTCGCAGCGGATTGCAATCATATACTGGATCCCGCTGAGCGCGCAGCGTGCGAAGGACCGGCAATACACCGGGCTGAAAAACTCTGTGAGGATCTTCCCTGCGTCGACATGAAGGCGGACGGACGAATCGAAAGAATTTTTCCCACCAAGTGAGGCAATGATATGCACAAAACCATTCTTTTGGCCGGCGGCTTTTTCCTGGTTTTATCAACCCTCGGCGGCTGCGTAACAAAGAGGAGTTCTTCGGAAACCTCACCTGTGTCTTTTGTGGTGGAAATAGAATCAACCCCGGCACATTGCAACGCTCTAGCCGAGGAACGGTGCCCCTTTTCCATGGAACCCGTGACCTTCCACGCAAATGTTATAGCAAGAAACCAGCACGGGTTGGTCGATACCACTTATAACTCCACCGTTTTGTTGAGCTTGATCCCTTCCGGCATTCTTCCCAGTGGACTTGAAAACGTACACACTCTGCCCAACGGCCGAAGAGCGATCGCTGTCGCCATGACCGAAGGCAGGGCGATGAATGTTCCAATCACTTTCAGATCGGCCTTCGGTGGGGTGCAAATGTTCGTTGAAGACATGGGATATCAACCGATTCAGATAACCAACGAATGTTTGATTAACGGCAACGGTTGCCCTACGTGCTGGGGTTATGACAAACTTCCGAAAGGTTGTTTCAGCGAAAACGACGACAATCCCAATCCAGGCCAGGGCGGCGCCGGAGTATCCAAGAATCTTTATTTTGAGAATCCGACGATCGCGCAGGTTCAGTTCGTGGAAAACGTTCCCGGGGCCATCGAAACCTCTCCGCTTGAAGGGTTCAGGGTTACGATCGACGGCGATTCTCCCAATGATATGAACGATCTCTCGGATTGCATTG
>SLPX01000194.1 GCA_007131745.1 Myxococcales bacterium | reverse complement strand
GCCCGGACAATGGATTCCCGCAACGCGGGAGCTTTGAGAGGATTGGGTGAGGTGGCGTTTGAACAGGAAAGGTATCCCGCGGCGATCCAGCATTTTCGTTCAGCGTTGCGATTGTCATCCGATACGAGGACGATGGTACTCTTGGGAAATGCTTATTTCAGGGCTGGTAACCTTTCCGAGGCTGAAAAAATGTATAAAAGAGTTTTGAAAAGAAACCCGGCCCACGCGGAAGCAAAAAGGAACCTCGAACTGGTTAAAAAGAGACGTTGATCCGAGACCAGGTTGTATTAAATGTTTTCAGTTGGAAGCCTTCAGAAAGTCTTTGATTCAATGGACTAGTCCTGATAAAAGTCCTACATTGTTGATGGTATTTGTCATGTTGTGAAGACAGGAGATTGCAGATGACAGGAAAAAAGTATTTAGTGATATTTTCGATGGTCTTGATATCTCTCGGGTTGGTCGTGGTTGGCGTTATGGCCAGAGGAAAAAGCTCTCAAGCGAGTGGTTCATCCAACGCGGCTGAAGCCGTTGAAGGGGTTATGGATGATTCATCCGGAGAAACTTCCCATTCAGAGCAGGGCCTGGGTGAAGAGACCGCGCAGGAAGGCCGGTTGACCGAGTCAGCGGACGAGGATCGATACACGGAAACAAGCACGGGCGACGGGGATTTCCAGGTGGGCGACAATACCCGCGGAGGCAGTGGCAGGCCCGCTGTGTCGGACGCAGACGAAGACATGGATCTTCTCTATCACCCGACCCCGCAGGTGGTGGTGAACAAGATGCTGGAAATGGCCAGAATCAAGAAGGGGGATGTCGTGTACGATCTGGGTTGTGGAGACGGTAGGTTCGTAATCACCGCTGCGCAAAAATACAAGGTAAGAGGAGTCGGAATAGATCTCAACCCGGAACGAGTGGAAGATTCCCTCAGAAATGTAAAAAAAGCCGGCGTTGAGAAACTTGTTTCTATCCACAAAGGCAATGTGCTCAGATGGGATCTCAGGGAAGCAACGGTGGTAACCACCTACCTGTTCCCCGAGGTCATGGCCAGGCTCGAACCCATATTACTGAAACAGCTTAAACCCGGTTCCAGAGTCGTTTCTCATGAATTTGAAATGGTTGACTGGCAACCGGTCAAAAAGCACACGGTGAAGTACAAGGGTGAAAGCTACAATATACTTCTCTACATTGTGCCTGAAAGAAAACCCGCCAAAAAGAAGCCGGCAAGAGCCAAATAGAATCCTCCAGGAATCGCACGGACCGACTTCCGGAAACACCGCCTATTCTAAAGTCGGATGCTTTCGAGGGGGTTGACTAAACAGGGGATGGGGGGTAATTTCCGTCTGGTACAGAAAATCTCCATGTTTTCAAGTATTAATCGGCTCAGATGGATGCTCTCAGTTTTCTCTTCAACCCTGGTTCCATCGCGGTAATCGGCGCGACCGAAAAACCCGGTAGAGTCGGCAGGATCATATTTGAAAATCTCTTAAGATCCGGGAGGAAACTCTATCCTGTTCATCCTTTTGAAAAGGAGGTTTTCGGCCGCCGGGTTTTTTCCTGCATTGAAGATCTTCCCGAAGGTATCGATCTGGCCGTGGTTGCAACAAGCGCGAACGCAGCTGTTGAAGCAGCCGAGTCGTGCGCTCTGGAGGGCATTTCGGCCATAATTGTCGTAGCCGGTGGATTCAGTGAGGCGGGAGATAGAGGACGGGAACTCGAAGAACGCCTGGGTGAAATACCCCGAAACTACTCCAGCCGCATTCTTGGCCCGAACACGCTGGGCATATTCCTGCCCCATGAAAACCTTGACACGATTTTTGTCGAACATGGAGACAAACTGCTTGCTGGAGGCGGTGGAGTCGCGTTTGTAACTCAAAGCGGTTCGGTGGGAGTGGAGGCATTGGGGCTGGCCGGTCACACGGGTTTCGGCATGCGGGCTTTCGTCGGACTGGGAAACAAGTGCGATCTGGATGAACTTGATTTTCTGGAGCATTTTTCCGAGGATGAAGGCACTACCTGTCTTGCTTTCTACGTAGAAAATTTAGGCGAAGGAAGACGTTTTTTGGAGCGTGCATGTGAAACGGCGCGAAAGAAACCGGTGGTTGTTCTCAAGGCGGGGCGTACTCCGGCGGGGGCATCCGCTGTTTCATCTCATACGGGCAGACTTGCAGGGTCGGACAAGGTGGTTGACGGAGCGTTCCGCCAGTACGGGATTGTCCGTGCATGGGACGATGAGGATTTATGCGATGCTGCAAAAGTGCTTGCATGTCTACCGCCTGCGCCCGGCAATCGTGTTGCCGTTATTACTCCGGCAGGGGGCTATGGAGTTATGGGAGCAGACCACGTGGAGTCCATGCCGGGACCTGCAAGGCTGAAGATGGCTCGGCTTAAAGAGACGACCGCAAAGAGAATCATGGATTCAACGCTTCCCATTGCATCCTGCAAAAATCCCGTGGACCTGACAGCGAGCGCGGACAACGAAATGTTCGGAAGTGCACTTGACGCCCTGATAGATGATGAAGGAGTGGATATAATTATTTGCACCGCGTTTTTCGCGCCTCCGGCCATATCAGAGGACCTGATCGATGTGGTCGCCCTGCGTTGCAAAAACTCTCCGAAGCCCATCATAGCTTTCACGCAATACGGACCCCATACACATGAATATTTGAGAAGATTCTTCGAAAAGGGCGTAGTGGGATTTCCTTCCATAAGGCGAAGTGTTCGCGCCGCCCAGGTACTCGTCGAACGTGCGCGGATTCTCAAGGCTCTGGGTGAAAAGATATGAGCGATAGAGTTAAAGCCTTTCTTTCAGGATTGTCTGTTCCAGGAAAACCCGATGAATTCGAGGTCAAAAACCTGCTTAGCTCTTTCGGTATTTGCGTTCCCGCAGGAGTAAGGTTGAATCCCCAAGATGAATTGGATATAAGCGGCCTTTCCGCTCCATTCGCGCTTAAGGTATGTTCGGGGGATATTTTACACAAAACAAACGAAAACGGAGTTGCATTAAACCTCGGAGAGGATTCTCTTTCGGCTGCAGTAATCGATTTCAGGGAACGGTTTCCGGGGCGTTCCTTGCTCGTGGAAGAACAGCTTTCTTTCGATGGGGTCGAGTTCATTGTGGGCGGACTTAATGATCCGGATTTCGGCCCGGCCGTTATGGCAGGCACCGGCGGAATCCTGACCGAACTATATCAAGATGTATCGTTCCGTCTCGCTCCGCTCACCGCTACGGAAGCGCTTTTCATGCTGGATGAAATCAGAATAGCGGATGTTCTTAAGGGGTTTCGAGGCATGAAGTCGGATCCCCACGGCTTGGCCCAGGTGATTTCTCGTGTCGGAGATATGGTTTGCGAATTGGGAGAAAACTTCAACCAGCTCGACATAAATCCCCTGGTCTATGGATCCGGCAAATGGACAGCGCTTGATGCAGCGCTCATGCTTGTCACCGGACAGGAGTCAACCATATGAAGTTTTCGTTTCAATGTCTTTGACATGTTGAATGCATTGGGATAGAGCCGGAAAAAGGTAAAACAGCTTTCAAACCCGCCAACAGGAGAATTCCATGTACGCCGAACCCTACAAGATAAAAGAAGTAAAAAAGATGCGTTCTCACACGGCATACGAGCGCTGGAACATTTTGAAAAGGATTGGCTTCAACACGTTCCATGTTGTTTCCGATAATGTATCATTTGACATGATAGCGCGCGGCATGTCGGCCTGGTCACATCACCAGAAAGCCGGTTTCATGATCGGCGATGAAGCCTATGCCGGAAGTGTTAACTGCGCGGCTCTGGAGACTGTGGCCTTGGAGACATTGGGGTTACAGAAGCTTGTTCCCTCACATAATGGGATCGGAGCAGAGAAACTTCTTGCAACGACAATGATAGAGGAAGGTAGGACCGTGCTTCACAACAGGGGGATAACTCCGGCCCTGGTCATTGATTGCAAAGGTGAGCCTGTTGACGTGACATCGGAAAAAGCAAGGCGTTTCCCGCTTCCTTCCGAGTTCGGTTCGGATGTGGATTTGAACCGCCTCGATCAAAAGATTTCCGAACTTGGAAATAAGGGTATTGCTTATATTCATCTGGAATGCTGCGCCTATGAATGGAACGGGCAACCCATGTCAATCGGCAACATGGAAGAGGTGTCGAAACGGGCTCGAAAAGAGGGGATTCCATTGGTTTTGGACATATCCCTGGCCATGGAGTCGGCATACTGGAACAGGAAAACGGGCAAGTGTTCCGGTGACCTCATCGACATAGTCAAAAAAATGGTGAATCTGGCTGATGTTGTTCTGATGGACGCAAGTCTGGATGCAAGATCCGATGTGGGAGGATTCATTGCATCCAACAGGGACGATCTGTTTGAGAAGTTCAGAAACCAGGTTGTCGTCTTTGAGGGCCTTCACACGTATGGAGGAATGACGGGCAGGGCCATGGAGGTTTTCGCCAGGGGTTTGGACGAAATGCGCAGGGATGAATATGTAGAGTGGCATCAGGAGCAAATCCATACTCTTGCCGAAATGCTACGAGAAGCAAAAGTCCCGTTTTTTGAAGGCGCCAAGGGTATTGCCCTGGATGTCGGAAATTTCCTTCCCCATCTGAAAGATGAAGACAACCCGAAGTTTGTGTTGGCTGCGTGCCTTTATATTCACGGCGGGATACGTCCCAGGCTCGACGGCCTTTGGGATACCCATTCGGTGGGTGGATTAGCGGGTGTTCTAGGTCTGGATTTGCCACGTTGCGCTTACACTTACAATCATTTAAGGGAAGTGGCCGATGTCATTTCTTCGGCATACGCTCAGCGAGACGAAATCGCGGGTCTCAAGCTCATAAATCAACCTGAATTCGTGGACGAGGCGGTATTTGAACCTACGAACTGGAGGCTTTTCGTGGCTTTTCAGCGGCTTGAGCGATCAGTGAAGAGATTGTACGAACCTTACAAAATTGCCATTTTCGAGCCTCTGAAGATAACGGACAGGCAGTATCGCAAAAAGGCAACCGAGGAAGCCGGTTACAATACTTTTCTTCTGGAGTCCCGGGATGTCTATATCGATTTGCTCACGGACAGCGGTACATCCGCCATGAGTTGTTATCAATGGGAGGGAATGACCGACTCGATGGACACCCCGTATTCATCCCGCCATTATCAAAATCTCATAAATACGTTCGGCGAAGTCCTGGGCTACAATCACATCATTCCGACTCACCAGGGAAGGGCGGCCGAACATATAATGTCACAAACAATGATCCGTCCGGGTCAGATTGTTCCGGGCAACATGTATTTTACGACGACTAAACTCCACCAGGAAATGGCCGGAGGCGTATTCGTGGATGTCATCGTGGACGAAGCGCATGATCCGTTGAGCGAATATCCATGGAAGGGCAATATAGACGTCAAAAAGGTTAAGGGACTGATAGATGAACACGGCGCTGAAAAAATCGCTTATATAAGTTTTGAGATGTCGGTGAACATGGCCGGCGGACAACCGTACTCAATGGACAATCTCAAAGAGCTTTCCAGGCTTTGCCAGAAATACTCAATTCCCATAATGTTTGATGCCACAAGGTGCGTGGAAAACGCCCACATGATTAAACTCAAGGATCCTGCTTATTCTGATTGGACCGTTAGAGAGATTCTCCAGGAAATGATGAGCTACGGCGACGGTTGCACCATAAGCTGCAAAAAGGATTTCCTGGTAAACATGGGCGGACTGCTTGCCTGCAACAGTGATTCATTGGCGAAAAAATTCCGTCGATTGCTTCGAAATTGGGAGGGTGATGTTACAAACGGCGGGATGGATCCCAAGGACATTGAAGCGCTGCATCGCGGTTTCCTGGATTCACTCGACGACGATTACATAAAGATGCGAATAGAACAGACTCAGCAGTTGGGCGCTAAGCTTGTACAGGAGTCGATTCCGATTGTCATGCCTCCTGGAACCCATGCAATCTTTTTGGACGCAAAACGTTTTCTGCCTCATATCGACCAGGATGAATATCCAGCGCAAGCGCTTGCCGCTGCGATATACATGGAAACCGGCGTAAGGACAATGGAGCGAGGCAATGTTTCAAAAGGCCGAGATCCGCACACCGGGAAAAACTACCGGCCGGCCCTGGAGTTGGTCAGATGTACAATTCCCCGGCGGGTGTATACAGGTTCGCACATGGATTTCGTTGTGGATGGTATAAAGAGACTGTACGATAAGCGTGAGAAGATAACTGGTCTCGAGTTCGTATATGAACCAAAGGTACTGCGTTTTTTCCAGGGCCGCTTCAAACCCAAAAGTCCTTGGGATCTCTGATTGATCCATGACTTGATTCCATTAGGCGTTCAAGAAGAACAAAAGCATTGGACGGCGGGAGTTCGACGGTACTAATGAAAAAGACGCGAAAGCTGGAAATGAATCGCAAGGTTTTCGGGGGGGTCATGCCAAGGCCCATGACCGTCCGCTCGATGAAACCCTCAGATTTTCCCCATGTAAGACCGGCCCACCTTGAAATCGCGAAAAAGCTTTCCAGTCCGTTGCTTCTGGGACCGCCGCTTTGCGAGGAGTTGATAGACTTGGTGTGTCATGTGTTCAGCGAAGAGGAGGCCGATCTCGCCCAACACCTGAGCGGCATGAAGTGGAAAGCATACAAGGAAGTTGCGCGCGTTGCACACCGGAACGAAGAGGAGACAAACGAGATCCTGCGGAGTTTGGCCAACGAAAAGGCGGTTATCCTTGCGAAGGGCCCCAGGAAACGCAAGCAATACAGGCTGCTTCCGATCATTCCGGGCATGTTCGAGATGTGCCTGGTTTCCGAATCGTTGGAAACCATGAGTGAGTGGCACAAAAAGTTCATCGAGGCCATAGAAAGGTTGTATGAAACAGGCTACATGAGGGGGTATGGTGACACCATGCCCAGATTGGTGCGGTTTTTGCCTTCAACGGAGACTGTTTCGGGCAATCCGCTCGCTCTGCCGTCGGACAGGCTGGAGGTGGTGTTCGACCGTTACGACAGGTTTGCGGTAGGAAACTGCCAGTGCCGGATGACAATGGATGTATTGGGAAAAGGCTGTGGTAAACCGCTTGAAAATTGCATTGTGATGGGGGATTGGGCCGCGTCCGCGATTCGGAAGGGCAGAATGAGAGAGATCAGCAAAAAGAGCGCCCTGGAAAGAAAAGCCGAAGCCGAATATCACGGGCTTACGAGTTGGATCATGAACGTTGAGTCGACCAGGGGCCAGGTTTCGTGTTCGTGCTGTGGTTGCTGTTGCCATGCAATGCGGCTTGTCAACGAATTCAACGTTCCCGGCTGGATAGCTCCCCCTCACTTTGTTCCCGTCTTTGATTTGAGTGCATGCAATTATTGCGGAAAGTGTGCGGTCGCATGCCCCATGGGCGCGATAGTGGTGGACGCTCGGCAAAAAAGCACATGGAGAATAGACGCCCGCTGCGTTGGATGCGGAATGTGCCGAAGAGTATGCAGCGACAGGAAAGCGGTGAAAATGGAACCCGTGGAGGATTACAAGCTGCCTCCGAGAAGCTGGTATGCCATGATAGCCCGTGAAGGTTACAGGGGAGTTCGTACAGCTTTGGAAGCGTGGTTGAGACGGTAAATGAACTTCATGAACCTTTGCCGAAACCCGCTCCGATAATGCGATCTTCTTTTGAAAAACCGGCCTGAATGAAAACCCTCCAATCCTTGATGATTTCCCATTCAACGCGGCCTCCGATCGAGGTCATGTCCAAGGACCATCGCCAATTTTCAAAATTCCTATCTGTGGCTGAACCCCAATCCAGAAAAACTATCCCCAAAAAAGATGGCAGTATCGGATATGTATATTCAACTCCGGCAAGGCCGGCAGCGGTTCCTGCTTGAAACCCTTCCCTCATTCCCCGGTGCAAATCCATTCCTCCGAGATGAATCCAAAGCTGGGGTGGAACATCCAAATTTCCCAGGTCTCCGAGGTAGCGGAAGGAAGCCCATGCCGTGAGAAGACCTTTTCTCCGGGGAAGGGCCAGGGTCCACCACACATCGATTTCTCCCTGTACAACGCGGTAGATTCCGTCGGGAAACGAATGAAAATAATTCAGGCGGATTATCCCTCCCGGGCCTGGATGTCTCCTAAGCGCCGGATAGAAATCGTTCCACGATTGGAAAGGGGTTCGGCCGCCCAGCACGATTCCAACCCGGACGTCTACACCGTGCATCCCGGTTTCCTCGGCCTGAAATGCTTCAATTCGAGTAGTTGATGGAAGAACGCGAGCTTCCCGGTTGGACGAATCTCCAACACGACCGTAGTCATCCCGGGTGTAAAAAACACCCAGATCAATCGCTGCTCGTTTCGACAGAAACGCCCTTGCGGAAGCGCCCGTTTCTACATATCGCCTTCTATAGCCGGCCAATTGAACCCAATCTCCAACCATTTCCGGCCGGTCGGCAACGTTGTCTCCGACCCAGCGAGGGTCCACCCTAATGCGGTAATCATCGCGATCCAGCCCCCGGCCTTCCACAGCAAATCTGAAGTTTTTGAAAGGGGTTAAGCTCAAGCGTGCATAAGTTTCCCAGACGTTGAAACCTCCCATCACCTGAGCCGATAAAACCCCGCTTTCTCCAAAAACATCCGGCAGAGATATGTGTGCGCCGGCAGTGGGCCTCTTGTGCATGATCCATGCAAAAGAAGGAAAAAAGTGTCCTTCAGGAGATCGAATAATCCCTCCGGCTCGCTCAGCGAAACCGGATTCCTCACTCCACTCAACCAATGCCAGGCAGGGTTCGGCGATGATGGTGAACACGGCCCGAAAGGGCCAGAGAAAGATCCGGGGAATCCACAAGAGAGCCGAATCTTCCGCTCGATCCTGCGAACCGGATCCAATGCGGGGTTTGTCGCTTTCACCTTTGGTTCCGTCGGGGCGAGGCCGCGCAAACATCTTTCCTGAAAGGTCTTCCGGGTGGTGAGCGATCTGTTCAGGGGACGCTTTTTGCGTTCCGGATTTTTTCGGAGCGCTTTTTCCAACAGCTTCCGAGACCGGTAGGATTGCCAATATGCATATTGCAATAAATTTCATTGCAAGGTTCTACCGGTTGTTCAAGGCTTCTTGACCCGTTTTATTCTTTTCGCCTGAACCCTGATTTCTTCCAGGCTATTCTTTTCCTTTTTGTTCAAGGGCCTTGCCTTGCTCACCTCCAACTCGGAAAGGTTGTAAAGCCACTCACGCGGTTCACCGTCCTTTCCCCTCATGTCCAGTTCCAGAATACGGCCGGTGAATCTTCCCTCAACCATGAAAACACCACCTTCACGGCCCGTCTTCACTTTTACTCCCCGTCGGACCTTGACTTTTACCCAGGTTTCTCCGCCATGGTGATTTCCCACCGATATGCCGATGAAATGTTCCGGGACGTTGGAACCCCAACCCATGGATCTGATCACTAGGGGAACGCGGACTATTTCAAGTTTTCCTGCCTTTGCTGCCGCGACCCTGGCGGCAATCCATTTTCCGGTTTCAAGACCGTTTTCAGCCCTGGGACCACTGAGAAAACCGGTTTGACGTGATGGACTTCCGTCCGAGCCGCGCAAGTTCAATGCAATCAGCGACAGGGGGATTGCAACAACGAAAAACCTCAAAAAAAAGTAGGCAAGAGAGCTTCTGGTGGTTTTCATGGTGATTCCTTTTTTCGCCCGGACAACCCAGGACTTGCCCGAACATAACACCGGCAGAGTCTCAGGCAAAACGGTTTTGCGTCGCAAAGCGTTTTAAAAAAATATATGTCTGACTCTTTATGTCTCGCGAATCACAATGTATTATCCTGCTTCGTCCTTGAGAGAAAGCCGGAAAGGAGACGCGACCATGTTTCATTTTGTGGAAATCGGCGGAGGCATAGCAAAAGACCATCTTCGGGATTTGAAGCGATATTTTGAAGTTCAAGGAATCCGGTATGAGACTCACGCCGGCGTTATTTACGGTGATGAGTTGTGCAAAGGAGATTGTTATATTTCCTGTGCTTATGTGGCCATTGACGCCGGACCCATAGAAAGAGAGAGAATATTTGAGGTGCAGTTGCCACACAACCTCACGGGGATAAAGGGAAACAACATCGGCAGATCGAGAGCGAACCTGAATATTCTGGGAGGACGGAGAATCGCCATTTGTCAAAGCCTGGATTTATCGAATCCCAGATTTGTGGTGGGAGGATACGCCAAGTGGGACAGGATTTATCCTGAAAGATTCCGCGTAAAGGAACGCAGGGCCGAACTGGTAGAAGAAAGAGGTCTTGATCCTGAACTGCCATGGGTCTGCTTTTATCCCACCGGCCCCAATGAGTATATCTGGGGTGGAATGGACAAGGTTTTTACGACCCTGCTGGAAGTCGAGCAAAAAGCAGGTCCCGTAGAGTTTCTCGTATGCAACCACGCGAACAATAATAAATACCGTCATTCGAGACAAACGGTCGAACGGTTCATAGAACTGGCGGGAAGCGAGGAAGCATCCGCTGATTCGTCGCTCGTGGGAGGAACGGGGAAAAGCCGGATGCACCTTGTCGATGGAGCGGATGGACTCAGGCATATAACAGCTTGTGATCTGTTTTTAACCGATGTAGCGAGCACATTGATTACCGCTCTTTCAATGAAGAAGCCGATCGCTATGCTTAAAGTCAAAGAAAAAGAGTTGGAATATGTGAAATTGGCTGGATTGGACAGGTGCAAACGGCTGGATGACATAGATGACCTTGAAGCATATATCGCGGGCTACGAAATGGATGAAGTCGCGAAGAATCTTTTCAAAGAATGCGTGGAATATGATGATGACAGAAATTGCGAACGAATCACCGAGATAATCATCTCGCGCTACGAGGATTGGAAAAAGCAGAATCATTGAAAAAGCGTGATAACTGCAACAGGAGGTACGGCGTTGAATTCAGTCAGTTATTACAGACCCGGAACCATTAAAGAAGCTCTCGAGATCTTGAACGAGGTTGAAGGGGTTTTTCCCATGGCCGGCGGAACCGACTTGGCGGTCCAGATGAGAGACGGTCGGAAAGAGCCGCAAGGAATTCTGGATCTTTCACCTCTGGACATGGGCGGAATCCAGAGAAGGGAATCAGGATGGTCTATCGGCGCCGGAACAACCATGACCGGCTTGATCGAAGAGGCTGAAACCGGCAAGCGCGGTAGCAGTCTTGAACTTGTCGCCCGAGCGGCATCAGTTCTCGGAGGTCAACAGATCCGAAACCGGGCCACAGTGGGAGGTAATATCTGCAATGCTTCGCCCGCGGCCGACTCGGTTTGCGCGCTCATGGCTGTTGACGCTGAAGTGACCGTGGAAAATCCGGGCGGAAAACGGAGATTGGATATTGCCGATGTGTTTGAAGGTCCGGGAAGCACCAGGTTGGCAAAGAATGAATTGTTAACCGAAATATTCATCAAGGATTCGAATCCGCCCGAGGGCGCGATACTTGTGCAGGACTATTTCAAGATGGGGGGGCGCACAAGCCTGGTCTGCGCCATAGCATCGGCTGCTTGTTTGACGGTTATGCATGAAAACAAGGTGCTTTCGTGTTCCATGGCTTTCGGTTCAGTAGCCCCGACACCGTGGAAGGCGAAATTTCCATCCGAAAAATTGGAAAACATGGAACTGACGATGGAACTGATAAGAGATTCAGGTTTGGCCGCTGCCGGTGAAATATCACCCATAGATGATCCTAGGGCAAGCGGAGCGTACAGGCGGAATGTAGTGCGGGCTTTTGTGATGCAACACCTGTTGAACTGTTTTTCCGCGTCCCATAACAACGTTAAGAAATAAGGACATTGATCGCATGACCGTTGAAAAGATAGCTGACAAAATGTTGATCAGATTCAAAGTTAACAGGATCCAACACACCATTGAAGCCGATCCGTGCAGAAGACTGATAGATGTGCTGCGTGACGACCTGGGGCTTTGCGGCACAAAGGAGGGGTGCGGAGTGGGAGAGTGCGGAGCGTGCACAGTTTTGCTGAACGGGCGACCGGTGAATTCTTGCTTGGTATTCGCCGGCTCGGTCCATGGTGGTGAAGTAACGACCATTGAAGGGGTTGCCGATTGTTGCCCGGATGCGGGTGGCGACGCGGATCCGTCCGGACTTGGAGCAACTCTGCATCCGATTCAAACAGCCCTTTTAGAGGAGGGCGCGGTTCAGTGCGGGTTCTGTACTCCGGGACTCGTGATGAATCTTGTAGCTTTCGTGGAAAGTCGGGACCATGCGAACGAAGAGGAGATACGAAACTACATAGCCGGCAATCTTTGCCGTTGCACGGGATATTTAAAAATAGTCGACGCTGTTCAACGAACACTGGAGCGCAAGAGGAAAGGGAGCGCTCATGTGCCGGCTACGTCGTTTGAAAAAAAGGAGGGCGCCTCATGAACTCGAAAGGCTTGGACGTTGAATGGGGCGTGGGCGCGGATACGATTCGTCCCGACGCGGATATCAAGGTCACCGGGCAGGCGCGGTATCTGGCGGATATGCCTGTTGCGCGCTCCCTTCACGCTGCCATACTAGGAAGCCCCGCTGCACCCGCGCTCCTGAAAGCACTGGACATATCAGCGGCGGTCGAATCTCCCGGAGTCAAATCCGTGATTACCGCCGAAGATCTGGGCCGGAGAAACCGTATCGGTGGCGTGGTGGATGACCAGCCCCTCTTTGTAGGGGAACAGGCAAGAATGGTCGGCGATCGCATAGCGGCCGTTGCTGCAGAGAGTCCCGAAGCTGCAAAGAACGCTATTGAAAAAATCAAGTTTCAGCTTGAAGAGATTCCAGGCCTATATGACGTGGAATCGGCCTTATCCAAGGACGCTCCTAAGGTACACCCGCAGGGCAATCTCATTAAAGAGTTCAGGTTGAAAAGAGGCGACTTGAAATCCGTTAGAAATTCCGCTGACATAACAGTGGTACATACCTACCGGATAGGAGGGCAGGAGCACGCCTACCTTGAAGGCCAAGCGGTTTGCGCTGTTCCCGGCCCCGGTGAAAACCTGGATATCTACATATCTACCCAGTGCCCAGCGTACGTCCGGACAAGGGTCGGCCGTGTCACAGGAATTCAACATGCCAATATAAGGGTGATACAGACGGTCACCGGCGGGGGGTTCGGGGGAAAAGAAGATTACCCCGATGAACCCGCATGTTGCGCTGCTGTTCTGGCAATGAAAACTGGAAGACCCGTTCGGCTCCTTCTTCCACGTGAACAAGACTTTCAGGTGTCTACGAAAAGGCATCGCATGGTTGTCTTTCACACTTTGTATGCAACAAAGGACGGCGTTTTGTTGGGGGCTGAAATAGAGATACTGGTCGACGCGGGAGCGTACGCTGGTTTGAGTACGGTCGTGGCGGAACGTTCAAACGTATCCTGCCTGGGCCCCTATACCTTGGAAGCGGTCGATGTGAGCACAAAGGTTTTGTACACTAACAACCTTTTCGGCGGACCGTTTCGCGGGTTCGGCGCTCCCCAGGTTACAGCTGCTATGGAATCCCAAATGAATGTTCTGGCGGATCGCCTGTCAATTGATCCCGTTGAAATACGCCGGAAAAACATGGTTTCGCGAACCCGTCCTTTTTTCGTTACCGGGCAGGAGCTTCAAGAACCGGGAATCGGACACAAAATACTGGACGCTGCCGTTTCTGAATCCAAATGGAGCGTTCATCGGGTTGCGGCAGCCGAACAAGAACCACCCTCGGATATCATGGAACCGGGCAAGGAAAGATATCGTGAAGGAATCGGTGTTTCCGCCGTGATATATGGGGCGAATCTACATCACGGCGGACAAATGTTGGACAGGGGCGGTGCCCTGGTGATGATACAGCCGGATGGTTCGGTGACTGTCTCGATAGGCAATACCGAGATGGGGCAGGGCGCTCTTGCCGCATGCAGAGCCATCGCATCGCAATCGCTGGGCGTGAATCCGAAGAGAATAAGGGTAACCGAGGTTGACACCCAAAGTGTTCCCGATTCCGGTCCGACGGTCGCCTCCAGGGGCACACAGGTCGCTGGAAACGCGATAATAGACGCGTGCATTCCGCTCAGGGACAAACTTAGAAAAGCCGCCTCCGCTCTATTAGATGATATTCCGAGCGTGCAGCTCAAGTTGGAAGCTGATCGGGTTACGGACCCGGTAAGCGGACGATTCGTCCAATATACCGATGCTGTGGCTGAATTGTACCGAATGCGTATCCAGCCGGTTTCAGTCGGCTGGTTCAGATCCAAGGATCGCGATTACGATGCAGAGTCCGGCTGCGGCAGTCCATATGCATATTATTGTTACGCAGCGCACGTGGCGAGGGTCCGGGTGGACACCTGGACCGGAAGCGTGCGTGTGCTGGAAGTCACAGCCTCACATGACGTGGGGAGAGTCATTCACCCTGCAGGACTTATAGGGCAAATACATGGAGGAGTGGTCCAGGGTGTAGGCTGGGCGGTCATGGAAGAGCTCGTTCTGCAAAAGGGAAAGCTCTTGAATCGTAGTTTCAGCGAATACTTGATACCCACCGCCACCGACGCTCCCAAAATAAACGTCTGCCTGATTGAAGAAGCCGAGGATGAAGGCCCATACGGAGCAAAAGGAATCGGGGAGCCTTCATTTATCCCTTGCGGTGCAGCGATCATGGGAGCAGTGTCGAATGCGATCGGAACACACGTTACAGAGCTTCCCCTGACCCCGGAAAGGGTGCGTTCCATAATTGCCGGACAGAGCAATGACCCGCGCTCGGGAGAATCGCTATAATGAAGAAACTCCCACCTTCAAAAACCCTCTTTTCTTTGCATATAGGTAAAACATGACTGAAAGAAAGTTTTTTGGAACCGATGGGATAAGAGGAACGGCCAATCAATATCCCATGACGGTTGATTTTGCAGTAAGGCTGGGGCAAGCAGTTGCTCACGTGTTTTCAAAGGTCGAACGTTCGGGCCGGATAGTAATCGGCAAGGACACCCGCAGATCGTGCTACATGTTCGAAACCGCGCTTGCGGCCGGCATCATGTCCATGGGAGCCGATGTTCTGCTTGTCGGCCCCCTGCCGACTCCGGCAATCGCGCACATCACTTCTTCGATGAGAGCCGATGCAGGCGTTGTTATAAGCGCAAGCCACAACGCTTACCTGGACAATGGAATCAAGCTATTCGGCTCGGACGGATTCAAGCTTCCAGACGAAAAAGAAAAGGAAATCGAAGATCTAATCATCAATAACAAGGTCAACCTGCTTTTACCGCCTGGTGAACAGGTCGGCAGAGCGCGCAGGATCGATGATGCCGGAGGCCGCTACGTGGCTTTTTGCAAAAACACCTTTCCCGGTGATCTGGATCTGGCTGGATTGCGAATCGTGGTCGATTGCGCTAACGGAGCGGCGTATAAGGTAGCGCCGCTGGTTTTCCAGGAACTAGGAGCCGAAGTTTTTTCCGTGGGCGTGGATCCTGACGGTCGTAACATAAACTACCGGACCGGTGCTCTTCACCCTGAAACAATTTGTGAAGCCGTGAAAACTTATCGGGCCGATATCGGCATAGCGCTGGACGGCGACGGCGATCGGGCCATTTTCTGCGATCAGCGAGGCAAAGTGGTTAACGGCGATGAGGTCATGGCGATTTGCGCAACTCGGATGATAGCGGCCGGCAAGCTGGAATACGACACGGTGGTGGCAACTGTTATGAGCAACCTGGGGCTCGAAAAGGCTCTCACCTCAGCCGGCGGCAAACTCCTGAGAACAAGGGTCGGCGACAGATACGTGGTGGAAGAAATGAGGAGAAGCGGATACAACCTGGGCGGAGAACAGTCGGGTCATTTGCTTTTCCTTGATTATACGACCACCGGTGACGGCATCATAGCGGCCCTCCAGTTGCTTTCAGTGATGACGAGGGAGGGCGCAGAATTGTCGTCTCTTCGCTCGGTGATGACCATGTATCCACAGGTCCTTGTAAACATAAACGTCGCGGCCAAGCCTCCCCTGGAAGAACAGGAAGTATTGCAGGAAGCCTTAACCTCGGCAAAAAAGAGACTAGGCAAGGACGGCCGGGTTATCGTCAGGTACTCGGGCACGGAAATGAAGGCGCGGGTGATGGTTGAAGCGCCAAGTTCACCTGAGGCTCATGGGTTGGCGGATGAAATAGCCCAGAAGGTAAAAGAGGTATGCAGAGTATGAGTTCCGCCGCAAAAATGAGCAGACATGTTCATGGAACAAAACCAAAACTTTACAATCGTTTTCCAAGTATCACATTTGCGAAAATCCCTAAATAAAATGGAGGAAAGCCATGACAAGAGCGACTTTGATCGTAGGAGCCATAATAACAGCGCTGTTTTTCCCGACCGCGGGATGCGGAAAGGACGGAAGTGACGGAAGACCGGGAATGGACGGCAATTCGTGCACGGTGGTGGAAAATCCCGACGGAAGCGTGCGCATCGTGTGTGAAGATGGATCTTCGGTCACGATCACCCACGGCGAAGACGGCCGTGACGGAACCGACGGAGTGGACGGCCAAGACGGCGCGGATGGCGAATCCTGCACATTGACCGACAACGGCGACGGCACTTACACGATAGAATGTCCGGACGGACAGGTGATCTTGACGGACGGAGCGGACGGTGAACCAGGTGATCCATGCACAATCACCGACAACGGCGACGGCACTTACACAATAGAATGCCCGGATGGAACCGACGCTGTTTTGACCGACGGCCAAGACGGCCAAGATGGTCAAGACGGTCAGGACGGCGAATCCTGCACGATCACGGATAACGACAACGGTTCATACACGATAGAATGCCCGGGTCAGGATCCAGTCACGATCCATGACGGCCAAGACGGTCAGGACGGCGAATCCTGCACTATCACGGACAACGGCGACGGTTCATACACGATACAATGCCCCGACCAGGATCCAGTCACGATCCAAGACGGCCAAGACGGCGCGGACGGCGAATCCTGCACGGTGACGGACCTGGGCGACGGTCAATACGAAATAACCTGCGGAGAAGATACTTCCGTGATCCTGTCCGACGGCCAAGACGGCCAAGACGGGCAAGATGGTCAAGACGGTCAGGACGGCCAATCCTGCACGATCACGGATAACGACAACGGTTCATACACGATAGAATGCCCGGGTCAGGATCCAGTCACGATCCATGACGGTCAAGACGGTCAGGACGGCGAATCCTGCACTATCACGGACAACGGCGACGGTTCCTACACGATACAATGCCCCGACCAGGATCCAGTCACGATCCAAGACGGCCAAGACGGAGTGGACGGGGAATCCTGCACGGTGACGGACCTGGGCGACGGTCAATACGAAATAACCTGCGGAGAAGATACTTCCGTGATCCTGTCCGACGGCCAAGACGGGCAAGATGGTCAGGACGGCGAATCCTGCACTATCACGGATAACGACAACGGTTCATACACGATAGAATGCCCGGGTCAGGATCCAGTCACGATCCATGACGGCCAAGACGGTCAGGACGGCGAATCTTGCACTATCACGGACAACGGCGACGGTTCATACACGATACAATGCCCCGACCAGGATCCCGTTACGATCCAAGACGGCCAAGACGGCGCGGACGGCGAATCCTGCACGGTCATGGACAACGGAGACGGAACGATCACCATAAGCTGCCCGGACGGAACATGGGTGACGTTTTACGGAACTGTTGTTGAACCCGATGAAGAAATCGTCGTTCTCTGGACCTTTGACGACGAAACCCTGGATCCTGACGAGGGCGACGGTGAAATCACTCCCGGCCCCGGGTTAGGTGCAACAAACTATTCCGGGGGAAACCCGGGACAAGCCGTCAGCCATAACAACTGGGGTCAAACGACGGATGAAATCGACGAAGCGCGCTATCTTCAGTTCGAGGTGAACCTGGTTGGCTACGCAAACATCGGGTTTTCATTTGATGGAAACCGGAGTGGAACCGGCCCTAAAAAATTCGTAATTTATTTCAGTGTCGACGGGGCGGAATACACTCCCGTTGAGGGCACCCTGACGGATGTTGTCACGGAAGATTGGGAGAGCTATTCATTCGATTTCTCCGGTCTGCCGGTCAATGACCAGGTGGTGTATTTCCGCGTGTACGGCTATGATGCATCAGGCGCTACAGGCACTTGGCGATTCGACAACGTCACATTCACCGGGTTTGCGATTCCGTAATCCTCAATGTTTTCATGGCCCGTTGGAATAGCGGCACACCCTTCCATTTGCCTCCTTGATCTCCCCTTCCAAATGTGATCTTGTAGGCTCAACAGACAAAATTTTGTGTTGTTTCCGGGTCGACTCTGTATGACCCGGTGTTTTGCTAATTTGCGTGAAATGGAGGGTATCATGAGAAAACCAATCAAAATTCTTTCGATGTTGGTCTTTCCGGTGTTTTTATTTTCCGCTGCGTGCGGAAGCGACGGAAAAGACGGTGCATCATGCACGGTCGTGGACAACATGGACGGCACCTACAGCATTATCTGCGACGACGGAACTTCCGCTACCTTTTCAGAAGGCCGAGATGGTCAGGACGGCGAAGATGGTGTGGACGGCCAAGACGGCCAGGACGGCGCGGATGGCCAAGACGGCGCTGATGGTCAAGATGGCCAAGACGGTCAGGATGGCGCGGATGGGCAAGACGGCCAAGACGGCCAGGATGGTCAGGATGGGACATCATGCACGGTTCAAGACAACGACGACGGTACATACACCCTGAGTTGTACTGATGGAACGGAAGTGACTTTCTCCGATGGATTGGACGGGGAATCATGCACGGTGACGGACCTGGGCGACGGACAATACGAAATAACCTGCGGCGAAGACACTTCCGTGATCCTTTCCGACGGCCAAGACGGCGCTGATGGTCAAGACGGCCAAGACGGCGCTGATGGTCAAGACGGTCAGGACGGCGAAGACGGCGAACCCTGCACTGTCACGGACAACGGCGACGGAACAATATCAATCAGCTGTCCGGACGGAACCGAGGTTACTTTTGCAGCCGCGGTTGTTCCCGAAAACAACGCGTGTGAAGATGCCAAGGAGATAACAGCTGAAAACACGCAGGTGATTTATGGCGACACCACCGGAGCCACCCGGAATTACCAGGGAACAGAATCCGGCGGAGACACGCGCGGTCCGGCTACTTGGTATCACTTCTCATTGACCGAAGAAACAGAGGTCACCCTGCTGATGGAAGGATCTTGGGACACATATCTTTACCTGCTTAGCGGTGACTGCGCAGATTACCAACAGATTGCCTACGATGACGACAGCGGCGGGTCACTCGATGCACTTATAGTCGTAACCCTTGATCCCGGCGATTATATAGTGGTCGCAACAGGTTATTCATCGTTTTCATATGGGCCTTATACTCTCACCGCTGAATTCGTAGTACACGGACCAGAGGAAGAAACGGTTGTTTTCTGGTCGTTTGAAGATGAAAATCTGGATCCTGACGAGGGCGACGGCGAAATCACTCCGGGCCCCGGGTTGGCCGGCTACACCTATTTTTCCGGAAACCCCGGAAGTGCAGTCAGTTTCAACGGTTGGGGGGAAGCGGCGACGGAAGATGAAGACAGTTTTCTTCAGTTCGAAGTGAACCTGGTCGGTTACGAAGATATCGGTTTTTCTTTTGATGGAAACCGAAGCAACACCGGTCCGACGCAGTTCGTTGTCTATTACAGCACCGATGCAATGAATTTCTATTTGATAGACGCCCCCACTGATATTCCCACGGCTAATTGGGAACATTATTCATTCGATCTTTCGGGTCTGCCGGTCAATGACCAAGTGGTGTATTTCCGCGTGTACGGCTATGATGCATCAAGCAGTTCCGGCAATTGGAGATTCGACAACGTCACATTCACCGGGTTTGCGATTCCGTAATCCTCGATGCTTCCATGGGCCGTTGGAATTGCGGCCCACCTTTCAATCTGCCTCCTTGATTTTCTTATCCAAATGTGATCTCGTAGGTCCTGGTGATATTGTTCACCGATGTTTCCGGGTCGAATCCGAATGGCCCGGTGTTTTGCTAATTTTTGCGTGAAATGGAGGGTATTATGAGAAAACCAATCAGGATTCTTTCGATGCTGGTGTTTCCGGTGTTCTTGTTTTCCGCTGCATGCGGCGGCGACGGAAAAGACGGTGCATCATGCACGGTCGTGGACAACATGGACGGCACCTACAGCATTATCTGCGACGACGGAACTTCCGCGACCTTTTCAGATGGGCAAGACGGTCAGGACGGCGAAGATGGTGAGGACGGCGATAGTCCTGATCCCTGCACCGCGGTTGACAATGGGGACGGGACCTACACAATCGAGTGCCCGGATGGAACGTCGTTCACTCTGAGCGACGGACAAGACGGCGAGGACGGCGACAGCCCCGAACCCTGCACCGCGACCGACAACGGAGACGGGACCTACACAATCGAGTGCCCGGATGGAACAAGCGTGACATTGAGCGACGGTGAGGACGGCGCTCCCGGCCAGGATGGAGCTCCGGGCGAAGATGGTGAACCTTGCACCATCATCGACAATGGAGACGGCACCTTTACCATAAACTGCCCTGACGGGACTTCGGTGACCCTCCAGGCGACGATGATTCCGGGAAACAGCGCTTGTGCCGGAGCACATGAGATTCCGATCCAAGACGTGTACGTACTCGCTGGAACGAACGAAGGCGCCACTGCCAACTACTTGGGCACGGAGGCCGGCGGAGACAACAGGGGACCTGCGGTCTGGTACCACTTCACTCTTGAACGTTCAGCAGAGGTGACTTTGACGCTGGATCCGGACGGGTGGGACGGTTACGTTTACCTGCTCAGCGGAGATTGTGACGGCTACACGCAGATTGCAGACCACGAAGAATTGATTGAAATGGAAATCGGTATGGGCGAATACCTCGTGGTGGTAACAGGGCTTGTTCCCGGTGAATACGGCACATTCGACCTGACCGCGGAGTTTGAACTGGGCGAGGCGGTCGTTGTCTACTGGTCGTTTGAAGGCGAGACAGCGGATCCGGATTTGGGAGAAGGCGAGATCACCCCAGGATCCGGGCTTACCGGGCCGACCTGGCCGGTGGGATACCAGTCTACCGATGCCATGAGTTTCAGTAATTGGGGCCTTGATCCAAACGACATAGATGACAACAGGTATGTCCAGTTCTGGGCAAACATGACCGGTTTCCAGGATTTCGGATTCTCCTTTTGGGGAAACAGGAGCGGCACCGGTCCTCTCAAATTCATGCTCTACTACAGCACCGACGGAATCGATTTTGACCCGGTCCCGGACAGCTTGACGGATATTCCCACCGATGGGTGGGAACACTATTCATTCGATCTTTCCGGCTTGGGCGTACATGACGCTGCAATCTGGATCCGCGTATACGGGTTCAATGCAGGCGGCACAGGCGGCACATGGCGGTTCGACGATGTGACCTTTACCGGCTATGAGCTGTAGACAGGTTCAGTGCTGATCTTTTTATTTACCCGCCCGCTGCCTTGTTTATCTTTTTGAGTCTTTTCAGGGGTTTTAAGACCGAAACCAGCTTTCCCGCTGCAAGGAGCCGGAACGCTTCCAGAATATCCGCGTATTTTTCATGGTACGGAAACCAGAACGGTTCTGTTCGGTTGCGACCCTTGTTTCTCATAATTGCTTTTTGATGCATGAATGACGTAAGCCCCTCCGGCCCGTGGTACCTGCCGAAACCGGAATCCTTGATTCCGCCGAAGGGGATAGCCGGGTTTGCAACCGAGGCGATTACATCGTTTATGTTCACCTGCCCGCATTCCATTTGCGAGGCCAGGGTCCGTGCCTTTTGTATATCCGAGGACCACACTGAGCCGGTCAAGCCGTACATGTGGTCATTTGCAAGGCAAAGGGCTTCGCATTCGTTTGCAACGCGGATCACCGGGATGACCGGGCCGAAAGTTTCCTCGCGATAAATCTTCATTTCCGGGGTCACGTCCGCCAGAAGAGTAGGAAGGTGGAAGAGACCGTTGCGATCCATGGGTTTGCCGCCGAAGAGGATCCTTGCGCCGGATTCGACTGCATCGGCTATGTGATCTTTGACGATTTCAAACTGGGCCGGCGAAATAAGAGGCCCCATGTCCGCGTCTTCATCCGGGCCGCCGACTTTTACTTTTTCCATTTCTCTTTTGAGCATCTCCAGGAAACACTCGTAAATCGAATCAACAACCAGGACGCGTTCCACGGAAGTGCAGACCTGCCCGCAATTCAGCAACCCCCCCCAGACTGCCGCGGCCGCAGCTCTTTCGAGGTTTGCGTCTTCGCAGATTATCATAGCGTCCTTGCCGCCCAGTTCCAGTTCCACAGGAATGTTTCTTTGCGCGGCCGCGGCCATGACCTTACGGCCGGTGGCCACCGAACCCGTAAAGAAAACTTTGTTGATATCCGATTCAACGAGAGCGGCCCCGGTCGAACCATCACCCTGCACGACTTCGACTGTTCCCTGGGGCAATGCGAGTTCTTCAAACAGATCGTGGATCATTTTTCCGGTAAGAGGGGTCACTTCGGAGGGCTTCAAGACCACGGTGTTTCCTCCGATCAACGCTGAAATGACAGGAATCACGGCCAATTGAAAGGGGAAGTTCCACGGTGAAATCACTCCGATGACACCCATGGGATGATACTCGACCCAACTCTTGGTACCAGCGAACACTAGAGGGGTTTTTGCCTTGTAAGGCTTCAGGGTCTTGGCCGCTGTTTTTCGGTAATGGGATACAAACAGCGGAACGGAAATCAACTCCGTCATGAGTGAATCCACGAGCGGCTTGCCGGTGTCTTTGCTGATTATCCGGGCAAGGTCCTCGCACTTTTCATTGATGATTTTGATGAGACGATCCATATGATCGAATCGTTCCTCGAGAGAAAGCGACTTCCAAGCGGGAAACGCGGCGCGGGCGCGAGAGACTGCTCTGCCGACTTCATCTTTCGTAAAAACCGGATATTC
>SLPX01000243.1 GCA_007131745.1 Myxococcales bacterium | reverse complement strand
ATAATTGGAGCTGTGATTCATCCATTGCATAATGTGCCACGCATTTTGGGGTGCGAAGCGCACCAGGAGATCCGCTCCGTCAAAGTCTCCTACGCATGGAGCCGCGCCCGCGCCCTGCCAGCCGCCGCCTCTCAAAGATGCGAACTCTCCCGGGCAGATAAAGGGCTCGGCCCGCTGGTGAAAGCGCATCAGCGCCCATTCCACGTTTCCGTAAGCGGAAACAGCCATTCTCAAGCCTTCCTTGGCTATGTACATCCTGCTGTCGTTCGGCAAACCGTCGCCGCAGCCTTCCGCGTCGCACTCGTCGCAGGGTACATCCCAACCAGGGCATTCATCGGATCCGTCGCCCCCGGTGAATATGTCATCGCAGACATGCCAGTTCATCGAACCCGATGTATCGAACACGATCAACAGTCGGGCCTTGAGCTGGTCGTCTATGTAATCCCACGGTTCGGTGTCTTCGTCGAACCATGAAACGCAGTAGGGGTTATCCGGGAATTCGTCCCAGCACGCGGGAAGGTCGATTCCGGTGTAGTCGAAGGGTGGAGGATTTTCCTCGCTGTTGTCCCAGGGGCTTTCACACCCCGGGTCGTATGGAAAGTCCGTCAGCCCGTCTCCGTCGTTGTCGATTCCGTCCGAGCATTGGGGCAGGCCGCTCCAGCCTCCCGTGTCACAGGTGTTGGAAATTTCGCTTTCCAGTTCTCCCGGTGCTTGGGCCGTGGCTCTTACTTCGATGCCGCCGTAGAATTCACCGAAAGTGTTTTCGAAGTCTGAAACCGTCCACACGCCGCCCACTGCGTTCAATTCTTCATCCCTTTGAATCGAGTTGAAGTACACCCGGATGTGCGTGTCGTCCGGGCCCGCGAAGGTTCCGGATATCGCTGTGTCCCCCACTTCAATCGGACAGGTGACAACAGGGGGATCGGAACGGTTCGCGCCCACCGGAACGGTCACCGCCATTGGAAAATAGGTTTCAAACGCGCCGAAAGCCTGTGTCGAGTTCGTAATCCTGAAGTCGATGTCGTAAAGTCCGGTGGGAATTCCCGCGGGAACATTCAACTCGAACGTGATTTCCTCTGTTTGCGCGATGGAAAACGTGCGGTTCATGGTGCAGCTCGGCGTGCTGGTTCCGGTGTTTGCGCACGAAAGAACCGTTCCCCCAAGCCTCACGCTTCCGGGCACGATGGTCCAGTTCTGTGGAAGGTGGAAAAACAGGGTGTTCCACGTGGAGCCGCCGGAGCCCTCGTTCGTGAAAAGCCCGTTCACATAGGCTACGCCGCCCTGGGTCGTTCCCATCTGCGGGTTTTCCATATCCACTTTTATGACCGGAGCGGCCCGTATAATGGTGACCGCGTTGGTCCTGAAGCCCGAGGGAAGTTCGTCCGATTCATACACACCCAGCATCGGCACGAGCCGGTGTCCGCCGCCTCCCACGGTAAAATGAGTGTGAAACGTGTATTCTTCCGCGGGCGCCACTGTTCCGAGATTCCATATTATGCAGTCGAAGCCGTCGCCGTCGCAGTTTGACTCCGTGTATCCTCCTCCATCCGCGGTCACGAACGAAACCGTGGTGCTGTCGTACTTTTGCTTAACGACAACGTTGTGCTGGGGATCCATGGACAGGTTCTTTCCGTCGATGGTGTAAACCAACAGGTCGCCTCCGACCGCGAGGTCCTTGTCCACATCCAGGTCGAACTTGAGGTTCAGGTAGACGCACCCCGGCGAGGGCAGGTGGTAAGACCACGTTGAATCCAGGGACTTGGATCCCGCCACTTCGCTCGAGAAAACCTCGCCGCAATTTACATCTTGTCCCTGGTCCGGGTCCAGGGGGAGGTCCAGAACCCGCAAGGCTATTTCAAAAATGCCGGGTTCGCCCGGATGGACCGCGCCCACGGCCGCGCGTATCGCGGTTACATCAAGAGGATTGTTGGGTGTTACGTCCCATCCCAGGGGTGTAAGCTCGGAGGTTCGCGCCGGGTTTCCCGATCCGGTCGCCGGGTTTCCAAAGCCGATCCGGGAACCGGGGTAGAAAATTCGTTCCCAAGGGCCGATTTCGTCATTGAACTCTATGACGCCCGGCATCACCTCGGTCGCCTCGTAAGCATAAAATGTCTCAGGTCCTGCCACCGGTGAGCCGTACATGTATGGGTTGCTTCCCCTGCCGCCGCTGCCGTCAACAGAACTGTTGTGGCCGTATGCCTGGACCTGGGTCCAATCCCACTCGTTGTGTGCATAAAACGGCGAACTCACATTGATGATGGACGAGATGCGGCCGATATTCCTCGGCGAGGGACTCATCAGGATTCCATTTTTCGTGGTCAGAAACTGGTCAAACGGATATCGATCCAGCCGGTTGTCGGCCGCGAAGAAAAAGCCGGTGTCTCCGTGTACTTGTGAATGTGAACCAGGCTGGAGGGTCCGCGTTCCACCGGTGCAACCGTCCACTGAATTGTCGCAGGGCATGTTTGTGAACTTTGAGCAGGGTCTGCCGCAGCCGTCGTGAGCCAAGCCGGGAGGCCGGGGCATGAGGGTGTTTCCGTCCCTATCCAATATTCTCACCCCTACGACCTCGGTATTCTTGGGAATGTACTCTGTAAGGTAACCCTGGATGCCGCGCAGGTCGTTGTCCGGGATCGCTGAAAAATGGATCCGGAAGGATATGATGTCACCCACCGCGATGTTTACATCCGTGGACCCCCCGCCGATCGATGTCCCTGATTCCGGGTCGATGAGCGCAATGGTCGCTTCGGGGATGCTCTTGGATGTGAGCACCTGCGCGGTGCCGTCGCCCCTGGTTTCGCTTCCCACGGCGATCAACATGACGCCGATCGCGAATGCAAGGATCGCCTTGCCTGTCAGCCGTGAAATGCTCTTGTTTTGCTTAGGGCTATACATGGAAACCTCCATACCTTTTGTGGTACGAATGTTGTTACGAATTTTTGTTCTTCAGGATACATAAATCATGAAAAATTATTTTGCTCTGAGATGATGACACCAAAGTAGAAAGAATGGAACTTGCTACTATAAGTATGTAACATATAAAACACGATATACGATCAGAGAAATTTTTCAATCTAATTAATGTCAAGATAAGACAGCAAATCTTCATGCCCAGGGAAAACTTGCTTGAAAAAATCACGATTCGGCATCGTTGTCTTTTCCGGTTTCAGAGGTGGATGGGCTCTGGCGGCAGGATTGGAAAACGGGTGTGATTCCGTTTGACAGCAGGACAGGCGCGGCTCATGATGGATAGTAAGCATGGGCAATACATGATGAAGCTGAAAACCCCTGTAAAAATGGCAATACCCGCGATTCTGTTCCTGCTTGTCTCGGTTGGTTTGACGGTTGGATTGCGTTCCGACGGACTATCAGGGTCTGATGATGGATCCCAAGCAGGGCTGATACTTCATACATTCATTGAACCGCCGGAACCCGCGGCGGGGCGGGATGAAGAGAGCGCTTCGCCTCGTATTCCATCGCCCGGCCCTGAAGCGGCCGGCCCCGGAAAAGGAGAACCCGTATACGGCCATGGAGTGAAGAGAGACAGTGTTGAACCTGATACTCATACGGATCATCATACGGACGGGGTTTATCACGCGGTTTTCAATCCCACGGTCGCGCCTTTGAAGCGGGTAAACGCGGTGGACCGGGTGGGGGAGGATTTCGTGATTTCGGTGGGGGATGAGCACCTTCGGGAAGTGGGTTTGACGTCTCCGAGTGTGGTTTCAGGAAGAGATTTTTTTTGGGGATCTTTTGTTGTTCAACATGGTCGGAGCCGCCCTGCGCCTGTTCCATCGGTTTCGCCTTGCATGCTTGTTCACGAGGTTCGTACCATCCCGGACGGTGTCGAAGTGGATTTTTTCAAGGATGGGGCCGACAATTTTTTTGTTTCTACAAACGATCCACGCGCCGGCCGGGGAGGGCGGCGGAGCAGGGGAGGCAATGTCAGGATCCAGGTTCTGGTATCCGGGTCGAGGAGTTATTTCGGAGGGGCTCTAGCGGATGAGATGAGGCTTAAAGATCTACGGGGAGAGCGTCCCTTGCTGCCGGGCAATGTGGTTGGGGCAGCCCGGCTGGTGTTGAACCAGATAGGGGTGGGTCACTCGGATTCATTGTCCGTGCAGCTTCGATCGCTCGTTTCTTACTTCAGGGGATTTGAAGAAGGGGCCATCCCGGGAGGTGCGTCAAACACCGGGATCCCTTACCTGGATCTCGCGTTTTCCCGCAAGGGTGTTTGCAGGCATAGGGCCTACGCTTTCGTAATCACCGCGCAGGCTCTTGGAATTCCAGCTAGGTACGTGGCCAACGAGGTGCATGCATTTGTGGAAGTAATCATTCCCCGCATGGGTTGGCGGCGGATAGACCTGGGAGGGGCCGTGCCTCAAATGGAGATTTTACGGGGCGGAGACGTTCCTCCTCATAAACCGCTTCGGGATCCTTTTCCACAACCGCCGGGTTCAGCGGTCACGGATGGAACGGGGATTGAAGCTGATTCCGGCGATCCGGGATCCATTTCCAATCCAGTGGATCCGGCGCGCAAGGGTCTTAAGCCGGGTTTGTGGGTGGATGCGTCCAAGCTGGGACTTGAAGAAGAAAGTGTAGACGGTGTTGGAGAAGAAGAACAGGACCAAGGCTTGCCTGATGAGGGCTTGAAGGAAATGGCTTCCGCGCCTCCGGGGCACGGGATGGATCCGTCTTCTTTTCCGCCCGCGGTGAACGGTTTTCTGAAGACCGTGGAGTTTGCTCCGGTATCTGTAAAAACGACCGGTTTTCGTGGGTCGGTGTTCAGAGCTTCGGGCAGGGTGAGTTCTTCGGGTGAACCCCTTTCCGGTCATCGCGTGGTTGTCTTGTTCCATCCTCCCGGGCGGGGCGCCGCTGTTTTTGTGGGTGAAACATCCACGGACAAGCATGGGAGATATCGCCTGAAAACCTCCATTCCCCGTGATATTCCCCCTGGTTCATACAAGGTTCATGTACACGCGCCCGTCCAGGGAGAGTACGAAAAAGCTACATCAAGATAGCCGGAGTTCTATAAAAGCGCGCGTAAACCCTGTTCGTCCAGGATCATCACCTGGCGTTTCTGAAGCCGTATCAATTTTTGTTTTCTGAAGTGGGAGAGGGTGAGGCTGACCGTTTCTCTTGTAGAACCGATGAGGTTGGCCATTTCCTGATGCGTGATCTTCAGGCTGATTCTTTTTCCGTCGGGTTCTTTGATGCCGTACTGTTCTCCGAAATCCAGGATCAACTCGGCAAGTTTTGCGTTCACGTCCCTGAACAGGAGATGCTGAACCCTGTCTTCCACCTTGCGTCGCCGCACCGAAACTATCTTGTATAAATCCATCAGGAATTTGGATTGCCTCTTCATCAAACTCTCGACCAGTGATTTCGGAAGAACCGAAACCAGGCTTTCGTCCGAGGTTTCAACCATCTCCTCCCTGGGATTTTCGTGGAAAAGGCAATTCTCTCCAAAAATCTCCCCGGGTCCGTGATACATCAGGGTGATTTCCCTTCCGTCCCGGGTGACTTTTGAAACCTTTACGCGGCCGCCGTTGACAAAAAAGACGGAATCACCCGGGTCTCCAGGCAAATAGATCACCATTCTCCGGGGAAGTTCCCGAATCTCCACGTTTTTCTGGATCCGTTCCCATTCGCGTGGTGGAAGATCCTTGAGTAGAGGAATCTTCTTCAAATACCAAAAAACCCTGGTTTGCGTTTTGCTCATTTTTGTTTTCCCGGGATTTTCTTCATGTTCGCCGGTCAACGCCGGATGGGCGCCGGTCTTATTTTTCGATGATGCGCTCCCTTGACGGCTTTGAGCCGGAGCGAAGTCGCTCCTTGTATGGCGGCTTCCCGTATTTTTTGCTTTCTCCCCGGCCTTTCTTTTCAGGTTTCTGTTTCGCATTTTGTCGGATTTCTCTTTGTAACTTGACAATTTCGTGGGCCTTTCAGATGGTTGTTTACAGGTTTGTCTACATCATATCCAACAGGCTTAGGCCTTCAGTGTACTGTGTATAACAGGAATTACGCTTGGAGTAAAGAGGGGAAGGAAAAAGTCTCATCATTTTGCCGGAATCCGCCTGTCACTGCAGGGGTGTGAATCTAAAGGTGTCACAATACTTTTCTTAAAGATTTTCCGGTATGAGAAAAGTCCACCCTGGCCACGTCTTCGGGCGTTCCTTCCACGACGAGTCGACCGCCTTCGTCTCCTCCATCCGGGCCGAGATCGATCAGGAAATCGGCCGATTTAATGACTTCAAGATTGTGTTCTATCACCACTACGGTGTTTCCTGCGTCCACGAGTTTGAACAGCACCGACAAAAGCCTGTCAATGTCCGCGAAATGGAGGCCGGTCGTAGGTTCGTCCAGGACATAGAACGTGTTACCCGTTGCACGCCGTGAAAGTTCCTTCGACAATTTCAAACGTTGTGCTTCACCCCCGGAAAGGGTGTTTGCTGGTTGGCCCAACTTCAAATATCCCAGCCCTACATTTTGCAAGGTCTGAATGCGGTGTCTGATTTTGGGAATGTTTTCGAGAAATTCCGCGGCCTGGTTCACCGTCATCGACAGAACTTCGTGGATATTGCGGCCCTTGTATAATACTTGAAGTGTTTCTCTGTTGTATCTGCGTCCTTCGCATTCTTCACAGGTGACGTACACGTCGGGGAGAAAATGCATTTCTATGCGAAGTATCCCGTCGCCTTCACATGCTTCGCATCGACCCCCTTTTACATTGAATGAAAACCTGCCCGGTCCGTAACCCCGCATGCGGCTTTCGGGGAGATTCGCAAAAAGATCCCGGATGAAAGTAAACAACCCCGTGTAGGTGGCAGGATTCGACCTGGGAGTTTTTCCTATCGGGTCTTGTGTTATGGCAACCACCTTGTCAACAAAATGGGCGCCAAGCAGCCTTTCGTATTCCCCGGTGTCCGCGCGTGCGTGCTGTACACGGTCTTTCAGTGCCGGGAGCAAAGTGTCTACTACCAGGGATGATTTGCCGGAGCCTGAAACCCCCGTGACACACGTCAGCAGGCCGACTGGAAAACGAACGTCAATGTTTGCAAGATTGTTCGTTGTCACTCCCTTGAGTTCCACCTGCCTTCCCGAAGGCAGTCGGCGTCTTCTCGGGGTTTCTATTCTTTTCCT
>SLPX01000263.1 GCA_007131745.1 Myxococcales bacterium | reverse complement strand
CTGTTTTGTATCCTGTTTTGTATCCTGTTTTGTATCTTGTTTTGTATCCTGTTTTGTTTTCTGTTTCGTGTCCTTAAGGTTCTTTTCGGTTTTGTTTCGATCTTCATCTGTTTTTTCTGAGTCTGCATCTATGGGTTGTGGAAAAATCGTCAGTAAAAGCGAAAAAAACACGGGAGCGACAAACAGCCTCAAAAAAGCTCTCTTTTTGTTTTGGATGGCAACCATTCCGGTCCTTTCATTGTTTCCTTCGGGGAGGGTTGGAAACCCTCGCCTTCATGCGAAGCCTTTAGGAGCCCCGCAGTCCCCCAAAGGCGGAAGCTCCCCCGCATCAATGCGGGGGTTTCTGTCGTCTGCGTCAACCACCGCCGCCTAAAGGCGACGGCTTGTTCGGTCCGCGATTTACCGTTAGTATTTATTCAGGACTTTTAAACCACAGTTTTCTTGATCAAATGACTATCCGATTATTGTTCAAAAGGATCAATCGTATCAGAAAGTCGTTCACTGCCTTTCCTCCGTCCGGGACTTCTCTTTCCATCTTTCCCTCTTCGCTTTTTTCCCCTTGCCGGCTGCTTTTCTTCAAAATCCATGTCGTTTTGACTTGCTTCGCCATCAATGGTTTCACCACCCCGTGCTTCTTGAGCAAGAGCCTTTTTCATTTTAACCTTTACCGGTTTCCCGGCGGATGATTCTACGTCTATGGTGGTGTCTTCGTGATTTTCAAGCGCAAGTCGTAAACGGGTTCGCTCTCCTGCTGAAACGGTTACAAAGCTGGGAGTTTGTCCAATCAGTTCTCCATCGGGCAATTTGTAGATCGACGCGCCCTCCGGCACTGATGTGATCAAAACCTTGCCTGGTCCCGGTCTGGGTGTTTCAACGGAATCCTGTTGGACGACCGTATTTTTGTGCGACGTCTCCTGATCGTCTCCCCGCGAAAAAAACCAAAAACCAAATACAACTGCTATGATCAACGTTGCGGCCCCAAGCAACGTTGTCAGTCCAGGACGTTTTGAAGCAGCGTTTTCTGACCCGGCCAAAACGCGGACATCTATTTTGTCCTCGAACTCACCGGTTTTATCCAGCATCGGCTTTCCGGGAATTCGGTGAGTCGCCCATTCGTCTCCGATGAAAAAGTTTTCCGGGCCGAATGGAGAGAGTGCTGTGCTAAGTTCTTTCATTGTTTGGTATCGGTCATCAGGCGTTTTTGCCAAACACTTTCGGACCACCTGTTTCAGATCCTCCGGTATGTCGGTGATTTTCTTTCCATTGCCGTCCAAAAGCTCTGAAAAAAGTGGAGAAGTTTCTCCCTTCTCCCGACATGAAATGTCGCTTAACGTCCTTTTGAAAGGGAGTTTTCCGGTCAATGACTCGTAGAGAATTATTCCGAGCGCATAAATGTCGACTCTGTGGTCGATTTCCTTTCCCTCCAACTGTTCGGGCGCCATGTATTCCGGTGTTCCCACTATTCTGCCGACCTGAGTTTTTTTCCGGACGCGATGTTCGTTTCTCAGGTTTTGCGCATTTTTTCCGGCCGGGCCATTCTTTTCTATCCGTTCTTCCGAATCCACTTCTTCGTAAACACCCTCTTCGCAAACCTCTTCTTCGGAAACCAGGAATTTGGCTATCCCGAAATCCAGGAGTTTTACCTTGGGAATATTGCCGATGCCGGTTTCCAGAAAAATATTCTCGGATTTCAAATCCCTGTGCACTATGGAGATGTCATGAATCGCTGCCATGACGTTGCAAATTGTCATTGCAATACGCACAGCCTCCAGTGTAGACAGGCGGCCTTCTTTTCGAATCAGATCGGACAGGTCGCGGCCTTGAAGGAATTCCATAACCATGTAAGGAGGATTTCCATTTCCCTCTACGAAATCCGTAACTGTTATCAGATTAGGATGTTGTAACTGGTTTACAGCTTGAGCCTCTTTGAAAAAACGGTGGGCCAGTTCGGGAACATTGCTGAATTCGCTACTCAGCACTTTTATTGCGACCTGCCTGTTGAGCAATTCGTGTTCAGCTCGAAAAACAATCCCCATGCCGCCTTGTCCGATTCGCTCCAGCAGTCGATAGCGTCCCAGTATGCCGCCTACCTCAGGGTCTTTATATTTTTTTTCACCATGTTGCCGGGAGTCGATTCCAAAATCAGATGGACTCGGTAATTCTGAAGGCGTGCCTTTTTCAACGAGAAGATCCATGTCATCTTCACTCTCATCATCCGGTTTAAAAAGCTGTGATCCATCTTTAGGACAGGTCACGCAACTCCCGGGCCAGGACGTGGAGCATTTCGGACATATCATTTCCATATCTTAATTATATCCGCATGTGAAGCGAACTCAATGATTTCAACAAACACAACAATTATGAGAGAAAATCGATTCCAGATTTTATGAAGGCGTAAGGATTATTATGGAGCGGTGCAAACACCGAGTGTGCATACACGTGTGTGGCCGAGGCACCTGTTAAAACACTCGCCGCAATGGTTGTTGTCGCTTTGCGTGTCTACACAATCTCCCCCGCAATATGTCAGCCCATCGGCACAATTCACGCAAGCCTTTGTATCGAAATTGCAATCATCATCGCAAGTCAACACTCCTCCGTCGTAACCCAGGCTTTCACAGGTTTCTCCCCCCAAATTGTTTCCATCGCATTCCTCTCTATACTCAATTACCCCGTTTCCGCATTCCGGCCCGTCACCGGTGCAGTTGCTTGTGTCAAAGATGCAATCATCCCCGCAGGCCAAATCTCCGTTATCGTAACCCAAGCTTTCGCAAGTTTCGCCACCCAACGCATTTCCGTCGCATTCTTCTCCTTCATCGATGACACCGTCTCCGCATATCGGCGCCTTTTCCATCTCCATGTAGACCTCTACGAACCTTCCGGACATGAGGATTACGTCTTCCAATCCATTGGAAACCAGTTCTCCACCCGCAAATCCATGTACGCTCAAAGTCAGGATTTGTCCTCCGTCATCTTCCTTGAGTATTATCGCTAAACTGTGTTCACCGGGTTCCAGGGTCTCACCTGTGTTTTCGGGAAATCGTCTTCTTTGGAAAACCGGGCTTTCGTTAATAAAACCGCTGACTTCTATATAGTCCAAGCTTTTTGGAGTGATCACGAAAAGATATGCTCCGGTCAAACCCTTCTGGATAACTTTCTTTTTGCCGCAACCAGGATACGCGGTCAAAACGAGCAAGAGCAGAAAAAGTTTACGGGAAAGCTGTTGAAGAAATTGATTCTTCTTCAACAAACAATATGTTGCATTCATCATCCGCCTCCATCGCGACAGTGGTTTACTCGGATAAATGCGGTTTTTAAGCTCAATTCGATTTCAGATTCTAATTATACATGAACAAAGAGATTCTCAAAACACCCTCATGTGATTCATGAAGTGTAAGCCCTGGGAATTTTGTTAAAGGGGTTTCTTTGCATGGAAATAATACATAGGCGTAAAAATGCCGAGTTTCCCCCCTCGGACAAGGCTCCTGCCGGCTCGCATCAAAAGACTGCTCACTTCCGAGGTTCCCTTGGGCGCCAAACCGACGCTCTCCAAAATACAAACCAATCCGTAGGTCAACCCCGCGCCCAACGGAGTTCGCTGCAGGCCGGCCAAGCTCAAGTTCCGGCCTTGCAGGGGGCGATACCAGGGATAGCCGGGATCAGAGTCCTTTGCCTTGTCGCGTGTGACTAAAACTTCGAAACCGGCTTCAAGCAGTGCAATATCAACGTCTTTGGTGTAGGAAATATCGGGCAGTCCATCTCCTTCTTCTATGCCCTTTTTGATCATCTGATGCTTTTTGTTATTCGGATCAAACAAATCGGTCATACACCACTCGTACCCCGCGAAACGACCGCCGGGCTTCAGAACCCGAAAGAGTTCACGAAACAGCGCTGTCTTATCCGGAGCGTGACACGTGGCTTCGATCGCATATATGGCGTCTATGCTGTTTTCTTGCTGTGGCAAATTCATGAAGTCGGTTTGCAGTGTATCGCAAATGGAATCCAGCCCTGCATTTCGATTGTAAATGCAGCATTTTTCCAACTGGTAGGCATTGTTGTTAACACCTGTGATACGAGCACCGGTCATGCGGGCGATTTCACGCATTGGTCCTCCGACACCGCAGCCTATGTCCAGTACCTTCATGCCGGGTCTCAAAGCGAGTTGGAAAGCAAGAAAGCATTCGTGGCGAGCCAGCGAGGCTTCGAAGGATTCCCCCTTTTTGAGGGGCGCAAAGTGGAATGATTGCCCCCAGCCGAACTCGTAAAAATCAGTGGCCAAATCATAGTAATGATTTACCATTGTCATGTATTTGTTTTTTCGACAAAATCCGGCTTCTTCATTTTCTTGATGAAAACGCCGATATTCTTCCACTACTTTTTTGGTTTTGTTTTTGCTTTTGAATAGGCTGGATTGGAGCGGCATTTCTTTCTATCCTTGTTTTGAAGACATGGCCTTTTAGAACCCATCGGGCATTGATATAAGTCTACTTACAAGGTCGATGCTGGAATTTCAAGAGTATTTTGGGAAAATGCTCGCGTTTTCTTTTTTTGTCCCGTTTCGTAGAAAGAGCGAGGAAAACCGACCAAGAGGGGAGAACAGCGGAACGCAGCGAAACCGTTGTTTTTTTTGGAAAGATCCCTTTTTGGATTTTTGTGAAAGATTCGCTGACTTGACAAGACACGGTTATGGAACCATTATGGTTCCATAACGGTTACATTGTATGTTCTTCGTGTGTTTGATTATCCACAGTTTTAACCGGGTGTTACATGGCAACGATAACAGTTAAAAACATTCCCGATGAGTTGTATGGAAAGCTGAAATCAGCGGCCAAGATAAATCGCCGCTCGATAAACAGCGAAATAATAATGTGTATTGAAAAAGTTTTGTCGAGTCGTCGAATTGACATTGTTCCAGTGCTTGAAAACGCACGAAACCTCCGTGAATTAACCGCTCAATACCGGATCAGTGATTATGAATTCAACCGGGCGAAAACAGAAGGCCGGACATGATCGTGGTGGATACCAATGTTATCGGATATTTGTATTTGACCAGCGAAAAATCGCATTTAGCCGAACAAGCCCTTTTGAATGATCGAGAATGGGCAGCACCGCTGTTGTGGAGAAGCGAATTTCGCAATGTGTTGGTTTTGTATTTGCGCAAGAGGCTCCTCGGACTGACTCAGGCTCAACAAATCATGGTCCGCGCTTCGGATTTAATGAGCGGCAGGGAATACGAGGTTCCATCTGATGATGTATTGCGGCTTGCATCGGGGTCCAAATGCTCGGCTTATGATTGCGAATTCGTAGCCCTTGCAAATGACTTGCATGTTTCCTTGGTGACGGTTGATAAAAAAGTTTTAGCCGAGTTTCCGGAAAGGGCCGTATCCTTAAGAGCTTTCGTCTCCTGAAATCATGAGGGAACAAACCCCCTTCATTCCGAAGTAAAAACCGATGACGGACGGCGGAGGGTTTTCAATCAGAACACTTTCGTGGACAAACACCCGCACGGTGCCCGCTTCATACACAGCGAAATCCTCGATGTTATGTGTGGAGTCAGGCTCACCCAGCGATCCGACCGGACCGCGCTGAGCTTTTCATCAACCCACAATGTAGTCGCGGACCGCTATACTGATTACGCCGGACCGTGCGGCGATAAACTTTTCGACACCATGGTCTTCAAAACAGGCGCGTTGCATAAAAACTCCTTTTACGTTCGTTCGTTATCAAGTTCGAATCACGAGGTATTTTCCTGAACATTCGGCTGCAGGTCAAGATACTGACAAAGATGTGAAATATGCGAAATGCTTTTGTTTAGACCACTACCGACGGGGTGGGGTTCAGCGAAGAAGAATGCTGAAAGAATTTGCGAAACGCTCTTGATAGTTTTTTTGCAATTAGTCTATGAAAACGTCGAAATCGATTCGGCATGAAGCCGAGTTGGCTTGAATGATTAAAAGGAGATCGGTTTATGAAAAGTAGAACGTTGTTTGGTACGGTGGTTTCTCTTTGCACGGTGATGACTGCCGTGTTCGTGCTCTGCAACGGGTGCGGTGATGACAAGGGAGAAGGAAAGGAGATCGACGGTTCTGTTGATGCCGCCCTGGATGGAGCTGTTGACGAGGATTCCGCCGTGGAACCGGATTCAAAGATCCCGGTCGATGGAGGGGAAATTGATTCATCGGTCGAAGAAGACGCCGGTGAACCGGACGGGGGATCCATGTTCGACTTGTCGCTCTATGTTGAAGGCGACCTGACTCCAAAAACGTTTGACGATGGATATTCCGGCCAGACGCCGTCCAGTTACACTATGGGCATTTCAAGATTCGATGTGATGACTTCCGAAGATGACGTCAGTCCTGTCACGGTGTTCGACTACGGTGAGGATTACACTGAGATCGACATGCTCACAACGAGCCTTGTAGGCAGCGCGGATCTCACGACCATACCTCCGGGAATATACACATATGGCAGGGTGCTGTTGAAAATGACCCGGTTTGATGTGGAAACAACGGTTCACTCGACCATGCCTCCGGGTTCGATGGCAGGTACGCTGACCGTCTTGGCGGCATTGAGTGACACCGAAATCGAAGGAACTCAGCGGAACCAAGATTGGGTTCAGTATACATTCGATGTCATGGGGGGCATATCCACGACCGGAGTTCTGCCGGAACTTCCCACGACCTCGGCGGGGAAAATCGTGCGTGAAAACAACGAAACCTGGCTGGTGTTTCCGTTTGATCACGCGATAACCGTCTTGCCGATTCCGGGCCAGGCCCATTCAGCGACAATAACCTATGAGGTATACGATTCTTTCAGGTGGGAAGACCAGGATGTGTCGGGATACACCGATGGAGTATTCGATTCAAGAACCGACGGCACCTCGGAACCCGTCGTAAACTTCGGCGCCACGGGGTATTCCATCAGCGTACAGTAAAGCAACCCCGGTGAGGGCGACATGGTGAGGGCGACAGAGGGCGACAGCGGCGACAATTCCAGCAATTCCTTACTCTAAATCACTTTTCTGTACGTGTTTTTTACAACCGTCTTTGATGGATGCGAAATCATCCAAGTTCCAAGTATGAGAGATAAGCTTTCGGCAGGTGGATTCCACAACGCTTCGTTCCATGTGCGGGGAGGCGATGTGGCTCAACGCGTCTACGAT